>CAYIHM010000107.1:0-1601 GCA_964363265.1 uncultured Candidatus Saccharibacteria bacterium | reverse complement strand
CCCTTCATAATCGGCTCGTGTGTGATGAATACCGTGAAGGCATCATCATGCATCGCCTCAGCGATGTTCTCGTCTGTCACTCTGTACTCATCGTAGTCTAGCCAAGGAAGCGGACCGACAACCATGGTATTAACACCAGCCATTCCTAGCGCCTGTGCGAATTCTTTGGCGGTGAGTTCGGCGCGCAGAACGGGTGAGTGAAAGATGCGAACAGTTAAACCGTTGCGCAGTACTCCGGCGAGATCACGAGCCACACGCCGAAGCACGCCAACTGATTTGGGATGCAGTCCGCCATCTTCTTCCACGGCGTGCCGCATAATTGCGAAATTCTTCATTGCCAATCTCTTTTGCGGCAATCACCGCAGTTGTTAAGCCGGCTTACATATCAAGTCAAAAATGGCATATTGTCAAGTCTATTGAAAACATCCAAATTTTAGTATTATTAGCATACGTAATCTTATTTTGAGTTTCGTTTCTATCAATTTTAGATTTTGCCTGCCCCGTAGCCAAATCTGAAAAACTTGTGATACTGGGGATTTTTACATTTTGCATTACTTATCATGGATCCAATCGTATTAAATGCCGTTAAAGTACTCGTCCCATCTGCGATTGCGTTCGCGGTGGGAATATTGGGAACTCCGCTTCTCACGCGCTATCTCTACAAATACAAAATGTGGAAGAAGCAAAGCGTGCAGAAAACGCTGGACGGCAGGCCGGCGACGATTTCGCAGAAATTGCACAATGACGAGGAAAAGAAAACACCGCGGATGGGCGGCATCGTAATTTGGGGGAGCGTGCTTCTCACGATCTCGCTCATCTGGATCATCGCACGAATGTTCCCGAATGATGTGACGACCAAACTTGAATTTTTGAGCCGCAATCAAACATGGCTCCCGCTTTTCACGCTCATCGCCGCATCGCTTATTGGACTCGCCGATGATATTCTTGTCGTGTTTAATCGTGGCGGATATATCGGTAAGGGGCTTCCGCTGACATTTCGCATCGCAACGGTTGTAATTATCGGGCTTGCCGCCGGCTGGTGGTTTTTCTTCAAACTCGGCGTTTCAAGTATCGCGGTGCCGTTTGTGGGCGAGCTTGAATTGGGAGCGGTATTCATACCATTTTTCGTTGTGGTGATGCTTGCGCTTTTTTCCGGCGGGGTAATAGACGGCATTGACGGTCTTTCGGGCGGCGTGATGGCATCCATTTTCACCGCGTACGCCGGTATCGCGTTTTTTCAAAATCAAATTGACCTTGCCGCGTTTTGCGCGGTAATCACGGGAGGCATCCTCGCATTTTTGTGGTTCAATATTCCCCCGGCGCGCTTTTATATGTCGGAAACCGGTATATTGGGGCTTACCACAACGCTTGCCGTCGTTGCATTTCTCACAAAGGCGGTCGTCGTGCTGCCAATCATTGCATTTCCGCTTTTTGTCGCGTCGGGTTCCGTGATTATCCAACAGCTTTCAAAGAAATTCAGGAACGGCAAAAAAGTATTTCTGGTCGCGCCCATTCATCATCACTTTGAGGCGCTCGGCTGGCCGGGGTACAAGGTGACAATGCGTTTTTGGGTTCTCGGGATGATATTTGCGACGTTGGGA
>CAYIHM010000106.1:0-1616 GCA_964363265.1 uncultured Candidatus Saccharibacteria bacterium | reverse complement strand
GGGCGGGGGGGGGGGCGGCGCCCACCCCCCCGCCGCGGGGGCCGCCCCCCCCCCCCACGCCACCCACTCGCATTTATCCACTTTTCGCAAACAAAATTAGACACGCGGCGAGAGTCGTGATACTATCAAATCATCCAATTATTAGAAACAAACCTTTTTCATCTTTCTCAAACTACTCTGCACTACCGTGGTCGCCCGAACACCAGAGAAAGAAAATTGGCTTAACAACACCCTGTTTTAGAAATTGTAACCGTATGCGCGAAATGAACAACACGATAGTTTTCTTCTCTTTTTATCGAGCTTTCACGGCTCATTCTCATTTGCGCGCATAATTTGATTTCTGAAGCTGGCACAGCTTCATATGAGCATAAAATTAGCACTGTTTCTCGCGGGATTTGCCGGACTCATTGGCATCGGGTTTGGCTATTTTTTGCGCTTTATTATCTCGCTCGGCAAGCGCGGGAGTATGGAGCTTGAGATAAAGCAGATGACGCTCACCGCAAAAGAGGACGCGCGGCGCATCACGGAAGAGGCGGACAAAAAGTCGGCGGAAGTATTGGGAAAAATCCACAGCGAAGAAAAAGAGCGCGAGGGCCAATGGAAACGCACGGAAGAACGACTCATTAAGAAAGAAGAGCTTTTGGACAAGCGTCAATTTGATATTGACGCGCAAGCGGAAGGAATAAAACGCAAGGTCGCGGAAGTGGAAATATCCCGCGAAAAGGCAGAGGAGCTAAACGCGAAAAAGCGCGAGGAGCTTGAACGCGTTGCCAACCTTTCGCGTGAGGACGCCAAAAAGGTTCTTTTGGAGGAAACAGAAAAGCAGTACGCTGAAGACCTCCTCGTTCGTATGCAAAAACTGGAAATGACAAACACGGAACGACTGGACAGAAAAGCAAAAGATATACTCGCCACATCAATCCAACGTCTTGCAAGCTCCACGGCTTCCGAAGTGATGATAACGAATGTCCCGATTCCGTCGGACGATATAAAAGGCAAGGTTATAGGCAAAGAAGGGCGCAATATTCGCGCATTTGAACGCGCCTCGGGAGTGGATGTCATCATAGACGACACTCCCGGCGCAATTATTATTTCTTCTTTTGACCCCATCCGCCGCCAGGTCGCGCGCGTCGCGCTGGAAAATCTCATTCTGGACGGACGCATCCAGCCGGCAAAAATAGAAGAGCACGTGGAAAAAGCGCGCGAAGAAATCAATAAAATCATTAAGAAAAAAGGCGAGGAAGCGGCATACGAATGCGGAGTGTTCAATCTGGACCCGCGCATCATATCAATCCTAGGCCGGCTCTTTTTCCGCACAAGCTACGGGCAAAATGTGATGCAACACTCAATTGAGATGGCGCACATCTCCGGTATGCTCGCGGAAGAATTGGGAGGGGATGTCGCGATAGCAAAAGCGGGCGCGCTTCTCCACGACATCGGCAAGGCGGTTGACCACGAAGTGCAAGGAACGCACGTGGAGATTGGGCGCAGAATTCTGCAGAAATTCGGCGCAGACACGCGCATAATTCAAGCGATGCAATCGCATCACGAAGAATATCCGTATGAAACCTTGGAATCAATCATCGTGCAGACGGCCGACGCCATATCCGGCGGCC
>CAYIHM010000105.1:0-1625 GCA_964363265.1 uncultured Candidatus Saccharibacteria bacterium | reverse complement strand
AGAACCGTTTCTTCCACAACTTTCGGAAGTTCCACCTCCGAAAGTGGCGGTTCTTGAGTCGGGACGGATTCCTCCACAGAGCCTAGGTCTGACCTAGGCTGGATGATTGGTTCGGGCTCTTGTTCTTTCGGGTCAATGATGAGACCGAGAAGTCCTGTGTAGGCGATGGCGACGATAGTTTGCGTTTCGCCCTTTTTTCTCTCCGCCTGCTGAACTTCTTTCAAAAAAGCGATCTCTGCGCGCGCCACTTCACCCAATTCTTTGGAAACATACGCTTCAAGCGAAGCACCACCGAGCGCGTCTTTTGAAACGGTGAGTGTGCCGTCTTTTGCCGCATTTCTCCACGCGCCATCTGAAACGGCGATGGTGTTGAAAATATAGGACACATAATAGTTACCCGTGTCTTCGGAAACGGCGGTGATGACAAGCGTAGGGTCAAAGATGGCGAGGTCAATGTTTAAGAGAGCGGTATTGTCCACGGACACCACCGTCTCCGTCTTGCCTACGAGCGCGCTGTCTGCGACAGCGCGCAACTCCGGACTCGCGGCAAAAGCCGAGCCGCCACCGACCAACACCGCGACAGCGAGCATCGTCGTGAGATTGTTGTATTTTAGAAAATGGGTGATTTTTGTGAACATACATTTTTATCAAACACCGAGTGTTTGCTAAAATAGTGAATTTATTAAATTTACGCGTCATTCCACTCCTCTCGCGAAACACCTGCTTGGCGCAAAAAACGCGACAATAAATCTGCGCTCAAATCTTTCTCGTGACGATTAGGGATTGTAATGACCAAATTTTTCTTAACCATATACGGATGTTTCCCCTCTTGGTATGGACCGTCAAATCCAAGCCTATGCAATTTGCCCACAAACTTTTTCCAAGCCAACGGAGTAAGTTTAGGCATATACCTTTGACGATACCGAGACCGGCTTGCGCGAGAGAACCCGCGAGCCCGGTAAAGGTAAATTCTTCTTCAAGCGCAATATCATCCAACCGTCCAAGACTTCCGCCAAATTCCGACGGCACTCTTCAAGCGTTTTCCCTGTCGCCCACACGCCGGAAAGTCCGCGAATTTCTCCATAAAATAGCTTGCCGCCATCAATCATTTCATAGCTCGCTTTATTGAAATTTCGTTCAAAATATTCTCGTAGCATATTTTTATTGTATACAGCTCGCGCGCAAAAGTCAAAAATTGAGTTCTTGCGACATAAGCGTCTGGAGGTCTGATTTCGGCAATGACTTTAGTTGAAGACCGTCGTGAGATTGTTGTATGTTATAAAATGTATGATTTTGAAGCATATTTTATCCGTTATGTACAAACATAATTTGTTTACCATTCAACGATAAGAAACCCGGGGGCGCCGGCGGCGCCGGCGCCTGCCGTTCCCGTGGAACTTCCGCCGCCTCCACCGGAACCGTGCCCGCTACCTGCCGCGGCGGTACTTCCTGCGATCGAATACCCACCGAACCCGAATAAACTCCAACCGCCAAAACCGCCGGCAATTCTACTTCCAACCTGCCCGCCCCAACCACCCGCAGTGCCTGCGGATCCAGCATAACTTCCGCCACCGCCACCGCCAGAAAGCGATATGAAAGCTCCAAATGATGTTGTACCCCCGACT
>CAYIHM010000104.1:0-1666 GCA_964363265.1 uncultured Candidatus Saccharibacteria bacterium | reverse complement strand
TCTCGTCCCCTCGGGCGCTTTTACTGTGACCTGCTGAAGAGACAAGGATGAAGTTACAAATTTCGGATTGATTGTGTTGAGAAGCAGCCACGAGAGAAGAGCAAGCAAAAGGCCGCCGATCGCCGCCCAAATGCGTTTTTTCGCCTCCGCTTTCGTGTCTATGACCGCGCTTGATATGTATTCAATGCCGCCGATGACGAGCATCACCACGGCAAGCACGCCCGCGATACCAACGCCTATATTGTAAAGATTTACGAGATACGCGCTCGGATCAACATCCCCTTTGGCGCCGCGCATAATTGAATTTTCAAGAAGCACATACGCCGACGCGCTGTCGTCCGCAAAGAAAAAGAGCGCGAGAATAAACGCCGCGGCCGCAGGGAATGCCGCGCGGGGAGCTATGCGCCGGAAATATGAGAAAAAGATGTTTCGCGTATTGATTTTCATAAGCCGAAATTATCCGTCGCGCCGGAGCCGCTACCGCCGAATACGAGCGAAAACGCCGTTTGCGTGAATTGCAATATGCGCGAAAGCGAGCGCGTTTCCACGGAAAGGTTCGCCGACCCCGCCGTTCCGCCTTCTTGGCGAAATACGATACGGCTTTTACCCCCCTCATTTTCCGGAAGAGCTTTGCCGTCCAATCGCCACGCGAAAGAAAGTCCGCCCTCGCGCCCGCGCGAAGAAAAGTAATACGGTTCGGCGACAAGATTTATTTCCTGCCGGTCAAGCGTGAATTTTTCCGAAAGCGCGTGCGCATAATCAATGCCCGTAAGCGGGTCGTCGCGGTACAAGAGAACCCGCGGAGAATATTGGTCTACGGATATTTCTCACAGCGCGCCGTCTTTTCCGGAAAGCGACGATACTTCCGCCTGGATAAATTCGCCGTTCAACAACATATTTTTTTGAAATGTTACCGATTGTTTGCCGAAACCGGATTGATCGTAGAACTCGCTGTATTTGAAATCCTGCTTCCAATTGTACACGAGCGACTCCGGAGCGAAAAGGTTTCCGTTTGCGGACAGCATTGTCGGAACGGCGGTGAGGCGCATATTCGCCTGCGATGATGGGAGCGCTTTGCCTTTGTAAAACGGCGGCACATACGAATCGGAGGCTTCCCATAGAATATCAACATACCCGGGGTTGAATGTAAGCGTATTGGTGATGGTCCCCAGCGTGCTTGTCTGCACATCCACACGCACGACGGAAACGGAGCCCACGCCGCCCAAGATGAAAGAAAAACTTTTTTTCCCGATGCCTCTTTGTATTTCCTTGCCGTTGACGCTCCAGACGACAAGCGAGCGGTCAAGGTCTGCCGCGTAGCTCGTTAGGACGAGCGTTGCGCGTTCAAAAGGTCCCGGTACTTCCGGTATCACTTCAATGGCGACGGATGAAGAACTTGCCGGAAGCGCTGTCGCGGCATATGCAAAATTGAATATCGGCGTTGCGATAAAAAAGGCGAACACGACAAACAATGGAAGAAAGACGGCGGATGTGTATGTGGAGAGTTTCATTTCGGTTGAGATATGCCAAAAATGCATTACCTACATTATAAATGAAAAGTGTTATGTACACCACATAAAATAGTTGACAGCTTTTAGTTGATAGCCTGTAGGACAATGCGGGCACAAAAAAGGGGGGGGCGCCCTAGGCGCCCCCCCTCACATTA
>CAYIHM010000103.1:0-1692 GCA_964363265.1 uncultured Candidatus Saccharibacteria bacterium | reverse complement strand
TTAAACGTAAAACCATATCAGGCGAACGCGACGCTCATATCCGCGCTCTCATCACAAGAAGGACTGCAAAAAAATCTCGCATTTTTTGAAAAAGCCCTCGCGTATAATTCCATGGGAACATCCGAGGCGCGCGAACAATTGGCGCAGATCGCGGCGCGAATTGTTTTGTCTCCAGCAATCGCCGAAGTAGACAAATCCGCATTCAATACACTTGTGCGACGTGAGATGGATGAGGAGACAAAAGCGGGAAACAATGCACGCGCAGAACTTTTGTACGGATCATACCTCAAATTCACTGGTGCATACGATGACGCAATCGCGCATTTGACCCGCGCGATGGAGCTTAGTCCGGGCAAACAAGCGATGCGGATGGAATTGGGGTCTGCGTATTTGAGTAAAGGAGATTTTGCCGCCGCATTTCCTATTATGAAGGAAGCATATGACCTTGCGCCGGAAAATGAAACGGCGCGCGATGCATATGCGCTCGCGGCGGTATATGCGGGGGATATGAAAATCGCGCAGGAACTCCTTGTTCCTGTTTATGGGATGCCAGCGGCGCCGACAGATGAATTCACGCGCGCCTACGCGGCACACAACGACTTTGCGACCATTGTTTCAATTTGGCAAAAGCGCATCGCGGACGCACAAGCGCGAGGAGCCGACAGCGCACAATATCATGTATCGCTTGCGGCGGCATATATCGGCACAGGACAACGCGCGAAAGCGATTACAGAATTGCGTACCGCAATCTCGCTTGACTCTGCATTCAAAGAGCAAGGTGAATTTTACATTAAAGAAATAGAGGCAGGTAGAAATCCGTAGAGATATTAAAATTACTCCCCGGTTTTTAAAGGCTCTACGACTTTTGACTTTAAGAACTTGACGACTTTATAGACTAATCTTATGTCTTTACATCGCACCACGACACAAGGTCAAATACACACACAGAATGTTCATGGACTACACCCGGATTTGTATGGTGATTTTTCACTATTGAATGGGGATGTTTCAAAAATTCGCGGCGATGTGAGTTTGCACCGCATTCGCGGACGTGCGTCAGGAATCTCTGGGGACATATCAGGACTTTCCGGCGACGTGTCCAATATTTTCGGAGACGTGACGAATGTTATTGGCGATGTTTCAAATATCCAAGGCGAAGAATCGGACCTCTCCGGTGATGAAAGCGGAGTTGTGGGTGATGTTACTAATCTAAGCGGTAATCTGTCCAATATCCGCGGTAATGTCTCAAATCTCTCCGGCGATGTCACGCGACTTATCGGTGATGTCTCAAATATTCGTGGCAATGCATCGCACATCGTGGGGAATGTCACCAACTTAAAAGGTGACGTATCCAACATACGGGGGAACGTAACAAATATTTCAGGTGACGTGTCAGGACTCACGGGCGATGTTTCCAGTTTGGAAGGCGACGCAACCGGCCTTTCAGGGGACGCAAACGAAGTCACAAAATAGTAAATAAGAAAAACCGCGTGCGCTTTTTTAGCACACGCGGTTTTTTGTTTTATCTTTTTGTCCCCATCTTTATTTTATCTCATACTGAATATTCACCTGCACCACCACTTCTTGGGATCCCGGTTCTACTGTTGGCGGCGCCGCTTCAAATGTTTTTACCATGTCGCCTCCCATGCCCATGGCGGATTCATAGCCATACGGCGTCGGTCCGCCGCCCTC
>CAYIHM010000102.1:0-1713 GCA_964363265.1 uncultured Candidatus Saccharibacteria bacterium | reverse complement strand
TTGTCAGATCATTGAATGCAAAAACACGGCGCGTGCATACGCGCCGTGTTTTTGCCATTCAAACTTTCAAAGCACCACACAATTTTGCCCTAGGACAAAATTGTGTGGTGCTTTGCATAAAAAGTATAAAGCGCAAAACAAAAAAACTGCCTATCCGTTTGCCTGATTATCGCAGGTCAAATGCCCAGCGTTGCACGAAGCTCTTCCAACGGTTCCCACGGCGGTTCAAAGGTAAGCTCCACGCGAGAGTCTTCGTATCCCAAACTGATAAGCGCGTCCTCCACCGCCGTAATAATATCATTCGCATACGGACAAAAAGGCGTCGTGAGCGTCATCAACACCTCCACGCCAGTCATCCCTTTCTCCTTCGGGTCGTCTTCCGCGACATTCCGAATAAGCCCGAGGGTTACAATATCAATCCCCAACTCCGGGTCTTTTACCTCTTTCAATTTTGTGAGAATTTTTTCGTTCATATACTCTATACATAATACACCATACGCAATACTATTCCTCAAACCCTTTTTCTGTTATCTCGTTTATGAGTTTCGCATCGCCTTCGCGAACAATTTTGCCGTCTTTCATCAAATACACTTTCTTCGGAGCGAGCATTTGCGCGAAACCGGCGTGATGACTGACGATGAGAAAGCCTGTGCCTTCGGCGCGGAGCGTCGCAATAACACGCGCAATTTTTTTTTGCACATCTACATCTGTGCCGGAATCTATCTCGTCTAAAATTGCAATTTTGGGCTTTAGCGCAAGCATCTGAATAACTTCCATTTGCTTTTTCTCGCCCCCCGAAAGCTTCTCGTGCACAGTGCGTGAGAGAAGTTCTTCCGGAAGTCCGAATTCTTTGGCGCGTGCGGCGACCTCATTGCGAAATTGGAGCGGTGATGCCACCTCGCGCCCAAGAGCGCGTGCAGACTCTATGATGAGTTTTGAAAGTGAAACGCCGGATATCGCCGGAAGATTTTGCAGAGAAAAGAAAATACCGCGCGTCGCTTTTTCATACGCGGAAAGTCCTGTGATATTTTCCTCGTCCATAAACATCTCACCGCCGGCAATCTCAAACCTCGGATGTTCCATAAGCGCCGAAAGAAGGGAGCTCTTGCCGGAACCGTTCGGTCCCATAATAAGCGCGACTTCGCCCGAGGAAACGGAAAGAGACGCTCCGAAAACCGTCGGAACACCACCTATTGATACACTAACGTTGTTTATTTTAATTTTCATATTTGTTCAATGCGTCTAACATAGCACGATATGGCAGGAGCGCGCACGCGGTACGCGCCGGATTTAATGTTGTGCCGAGCAAGGTGTACACATCTCCGGGCGTCATCACTTTCAATTCGTTCATCGTCTTCCCTCTCGCGTGGTCTGTCAAAAGCGATGCCGACGCAGTCGCAATAGCGCACGATTCTCCGTCAAATGAAATATCCGTGACTTTCCATTCGACGTCAAATGAAATGTATATCGCGACTTTATCACCGCACACTGGATTTGCCGCGCGCGCAGTCGCGTCCGCACTTGAAAGCACGCCCTTATTGTGCGGGTTGCGATAATGTTCTAATATATGCTCGCGGTATAATTCGTCCATAATTTAAGCGTTAGGTGCTGGGCTTTAGTCCTTAAATGTCAGTATCCTTATAAAATACCTCCACTATTCTTTTTACTCCATCAAACAATTTCTTATACTAGTCTTTTGCAAAACACTAGTAT
>CAYIHM010000101.1:0-1722 GCA_964363265.1 uncultured Candidatus Saccharibacteria bacterium | reverse complement strand
CGAATATAATTTCTTGCGCATCCAGCACTTATTTTACCGATTCCACTGTGCAATGCGCTTAAGGGGTAGTGGCACAAGATTGCGCGTACCACTTTCGTTTCAGAAGTAAAATAAGTGCTGGATAATGTTCCGCGCGCCCCGCTTGGGCTTCCGCGAAATGAACATTCGCTTTGCGAATATTCATTTCGCGGGCGGAGCCCAGCACCTATTTTACTGATCCCACAACATAATGCATGAAGGGAATCGTGATATAAAGTTTAGCATACCACCTTCGTTTCAGAAGTAAAATAGGTGCTGGGCGGAGCCATTATATGATCTTCTCCAGCCCAGCCGGATTGAATGAATACAAATACGCGTCTTCCTGCGATATTTCTCCGGCGCGCACAAGCTCGGCGAGCGACTTGTTCATATCTATCATACCGTGTTCGGAGCCGGTTTCAATGACCACGTTTATCTCGTGCGTTCTCCCCTCGCGTATAAGATTGGACACGGCATTGTTGTTGATGAGAAGTTCATACGCCGGAATCATACCTCCGGATATGCGCGGAATGAGGCGCTGTGAAAAAATACCTAAAAGACTGCCGGCGAGCTGTACACGAATCTGGTCTTGTCCTTCCGGCGGAAACGAATCTATGATGCGGTCAACGGTTTGCGCGGCATTATTCGTGTGGAGCGTGGATAGCACGAGATGCCCTGTCTCGGCGGCTGTTACCGCGGTGGAGATGGTCTCCGCTCCGCGCATTTCGCCTATCATCAGCACGTCCACATCTTGGCGAAACGCGCTTCGGAGCGCCGTGTAAAAATCCCTTGTGTCAATGCGCACCTCGCGCTGGTCAATGATGGATTTGTCTTCTTCAAAAAGATACTCTATCGGGTCTTCAATCGTTATTATATGTTCCGTACGCTCGTGATTTATCAGATTGACCATTGACGCGAGTGTTGTGGATTTACCTTGCCCCACAGGCCCCACTGTGAGAAAAAATCCTTGTTTTTTGTGCGCGAAATCCGTGAGAATATCCGGAAGATTAAGCTCGGCGAATGTTTTTATCTTTCTCGGGATAAGACGCAAAGCAATCCCGACAGCCCCGCGCTGATAAAACGCATTCCCGCGAAAGCGCGCTTCTTCGCCGAAACTATATGAAAAGTCAATCTCTTTTGTCTTTAGAAATTCCTCCTTTTTGTCTTTTGGAAGCAACTCCGCAATAAACCCGAGCGTGTCTTCGGCGGTCAGCACGGTCTTTTTCATCAACGGCACCAGATTGCCGGACACGCGGATAGTCGGATGGCGGTTGGTGGAAAGATGGATATCAGAACCACCTTCGCGAATAACAGATAGAATGATATCTTCAATTTCTTTTTTGTAATCCAACATAAAATTAAATGTAAAATGTAAATCTCAAAATGAAAAATGACAATTAAGAATGTAAAGTGAAGGGGCTCGGGTCTTTTTGCATTTTGATTCTTAATTCTTAATTTTTAAAATCTCCCGCACCTTTGCGACCACTTCCGACGGGATGGCACTCGCTTTCACTATGTATCCGCTCGCGCCGAGCGCAATACCCCTGTCTATATCGCTTTTTTCCCCCTTATTGGAAAGAACTATCGTTCTCGCTTTGCCTCCCAATTTCTCTTTCATCAAGATTTCTAAAAACTCAAACCCATCCATTGCCGGCATAAGCACGTCCGTAACGATAACATCCGGAGCAAGGCCCTCGCGCAAAC
>CAYIHM010000100.1:0-1741 GCA_964363265.1 uncultured Candidatus Saccharibacteria bacterium | reverse complement strand
GTCAAGGTCGCGGACTCCGCCGCGCGAAGACCATGTGGGGCAAGCCGTCGGGCAAAGGCCAGAAGACACGCCATCCGAAAAAATATTCCAACGTCTTTATCGTTTCGCGCCGAAAGGTCGGGAAGCGCAAGTAACCAAGTACCTCTGTCGCCCGAATACCGTACTTGTACATATGTACAAGTACGGTATTTCGCATAATGCACAAACGAGACGAAAAATCGGGAAGTGAAAATAAGGATGCTCAATGGTACTATGCGTCGGATGATCGCTTCGGAGATACTCATTGTGCGTGAACCGCTACCGCGTGGGATGCTTGAGCCACTTGCAAAGGCGTGGCACGGCACATTGGTAAAAGGTGTTGCAGACCTACGACGCGCCGTCATCGCCCTTGGTGGTGATTGGCACATGGATGCCAACAACGCGCTCATCGCCGACGGTTCAAAACAGGAAGATGTGTGGGGTTTCAATATCTACCCAAAGGAGCACGGCGATTCCGCCCTTGAATATATTTCACTCATCAACATCCGCCCTGCGCAGGGCAACAAGGAGATGGAACTCGCAGATAAAGTGTTACGTGCGAAAATCAAAGAAATCGTGGCGAAACTCGCACCTGAACTTGGCTTATGAACGATGCAAAATTTCTTTTCGCGAACCTCGGCGCGGATGTTGCGCGTTGCGTTTCGGCGCTCCAGTCGGGAAACCGCGCTCGATACGAAGATTCACTCGCGCGCTCGCAAAAGACACTCGCGCTCTTGCGTGGAGCCAAAAGACCCGAAGCGTATGAGGAGGGCCTATTACTTTTGTCGGGTTTGGAATACGCACGTCAAGACGACAAGCTCGAATCGTTCCGATCCAATGTGAATACCTTGTTTGCGTCCTTTTCACCGCTTATCTAAGACAATCTCGGCCCCTCAAAAAGTACTCCAACACATTCATCGTTTCTCGCCGCGAGGTTGGAAAGAGAAAGTAGTTTTAGTCGCGGGTGCTTGAGAAGAGAACCACAAGAATCACGGCGGCTATATTCAAGCCAGCCAGGAACCCATTCTCCCCAAACGAGAGAGAGAACTGGGGGCCAAAGAAAAATCTCAATCCAAAAGAGAAGCCGTTGGCGGTCGCGCCCGCTATAACAGGGATGTTCAAGCCCAGGCTTATGAAATACGTTATTCCGCCGACCGTGAATACGGGGACCTGCAATATATGCATGACAATCGAGAGCGTTTTTCCGAGGGCCTTGTTTAGATACAAGAGAACGCCCGCAATGACGGAAACTACATAAAATACTATTGCGAGAAGGAAGATGCAAAGGGCTACAATTGAAAATTCACTACCGGCGATTCCCGCTAGGAGAATTGGACCCAAAATGAAAAGTGTCATTCCAACTCCAACTACCCCAAAGAGTACTTCATAGATAGAGAGAATTTTCTTCATGGATGTTTCTATTGTAAATGATGTGCCTGCCACAACAATACGGGGCTGGTGATAAGAGCTTCCTTTACTTTACGCTTTATTGACTTACGCCCCTGTTTCCTATACATTGTGCGGACTCCCGCGCACGCGGGTTTTCAATTGACCATGACACGCTCACTAAAAAAAGGTCCGTACGTGGACGTCAAGCTGATGAAAAAAGTCGGTGCCCGCAAAGCGACGGCCGGCTCCATTAAGACGTGGGCGCGCGCCTCGCAAATAGCGCCGGAATTTGTCGGCTACACCTTCGCCGTCCACACAGGGAAAAATTTCGACG
>CAYIHM010000099.1:0-1749 GCA_964363265.1 uncultured Candidatus Saccharibacteria bacterium | reverse complement strand
TATGAAAAACATCGTGGGGAAAGACTCCCCTATCTTACGGGAAATAGCGACAGGGGTGCCACCGGACGATATTGCTTCTCCGCGGATACGGCGCGTGGTTAGCGATATGAAGGCAGCGCTTGCTCCGCACAAAGACGGGGTTGCCATCGCCGCGCCGCAGATCGGCATACCGCTGCGTATTTTTGTCGTGTCTGGACACATTTTTAATAAAGAGGCGCTACTGGAAGATGATAAATCAAAGAGCGAAGAAGAAGACCTTGTATTTATAAATCCTGAAATAACCAAAATCTCGCGCGACAAAAAAGCGGTGTCGGAGGGTTGCCTTTCGGTACGCTGGGTTTATGGCGAAGTGCGCCGCGCGTCAAAACTGACCGTTACCGCCTATGATGAATATGGAAAAAAGTTCACGCGCGGTGCTTCCGGCCTCTTGGCGCAAATTTTCCAGCACGAAATAGACCACCTAAACGGCATACTATTTATTGACAAAGCCAAGCGCGTGCAGGAAATACGCCCCGAAAAATAATCGGCTATTGATCGTATCGTATAATAACCTGAAAGAAATATCTGCGGACGCGTTAATTTTAAATTTATCATTCAAAATTGAAACATTGGGGCATTATTTGAAAAATTAAAAACTGTAAATTAAAAATCGCAAATAGGGCCATCTGCCATTCCGCCTTATGACAAAAAACGAAAGTCAAAAAATTGAGATTAATTTCGCCTTTTTCGGCACACCGCATTTTTCAGTTTTTACGCTGGAAGAAATGGAAAAAGGAGGACTACTTCCATCTCTTGTCGTAACAGCGCCGGACAGGCCAGCGGGTCGCGGACTGAAACTCGCACCACCGCCTGTGAAAGTATGGGCCAAAGCACACAAAATCCCCGTGCTCCAACCGGAGAAACTGGACTCCGACTTCCTCTATAAACTAAAAACTACAAACTATAAGCTGTCTATCGTCGCCGCCTATGGGAAAATAATTCCTCAAGCTGTGCTAGATATCCCCGCGTATGGCACGCTCAATGTGCATCCGTCGCTTTTGCCGAAATTTCGCGGCGCATCTCCACTGCAATCAACTATTCTCTCTGGCGACGAAGAAACTGGTGTGACCATAATGCAAATGGACGCTGAGATGGATCACGGACCAATAATTAAAAGTCAAAAGTTGAAAGTTGAAAATATGAATACCGAAGAGCTTGGAGAAAAACTCTTCCGCAGGGGCGGACAAATGCTCGCGGACATTATCCCGAAATGGACAGCGGGAGAAATAAAAGCGATGCCACAAGACCACAGCGCCGCCACTTACACAAAAAAGGTCGACAAAAAAGACGGTCTTATTGACCCGGACGGCGACCAGGAATTAAACTGGCGTAAATTCCGCGCGTATCATCCTTGGCCCAGTATATATTTTTTCACTGCCAATGGCACGCGCGTAAAAATTACCGCCGCCACTTTTGAAAATGGGGAGTTTGTCATAAAAAGAGTGGTCCCGGAGGGGAAAAAAGAAACAGATTACATCTATCTAAAGTAAATACAGCCGCCCTTCGGGCGGCTGTATTTATACTCACCACTCACTGCCAGCTACTATTCCAAAATAATTTTTTCTATCGTGATTGGTTCGGCCGGCCTGTCGCCCTCGCCTGTTTGCGCCGCTCCTATCTTTTCCACAATATCCATACCGTTCACGACTTTCCCAAATACGGTGTGCTTGCCGTCAAGCCACGGCGTTGCTTGTGCTGTAACGATGAAAA
>CAYIHM010000098.1:0-1895 GCA_964363265.1 uncultured Candidatus Saccharibacteria bacterium | reverse complement strand
CGGTCGTATCTATCGTAACTGACGGCCGTGAACGCGCAATGGGGGAGTTTAATTAAAAACAATGACCAGCATCATTCTGCTCATTATGTTCATCCTGTGCGGCAGCGCGATAATCTCCATGACGGAGGCAGCGCTATTTTCTCTGTCGCTTAGCAAAGCAATGGCGCTTGCAGGAAGCGGCAAGAAAAGCGCGCGGGTGCTTGTGGGAATTAAAGAAAAGATGAGCAGGCCGATCGCAACCCTCGTCATCATCAACAACACGATAAATATTGTCGGGAGTATCTTTGTCGGTGTGCTTGCCGGCAATGTATTGGGAGAGGCGTGGATCGGCTGGCTTTCGGGCATTCTCACATTTCTTATCATCATCTTTGCCGAGATCATTCCAAAGAGTATCGGCGAGTCGCACGCTGAAAAAATCGCGCTTAAGGTGGCGATACCTCTGTATTACCTGACCAAAGTTTTTTCTCCAGTCGTGTTTCTTACAGAAAAGGTGGTCTCGCCGTTCGTGTCGCGCAAGCAGATCATCTCCGAAGAAGAGATCAAAATTTTGAGCAATATGGCCCATATGGGCGGTTCCATTGAAAGCGACGAGAGGGAGATGATAGAGCGAGTGTTTCGTTTGAATGATATTACCGCGCGGGATGTGATGACGCCACGAGTCAGTGTGTTTGCGATAGACGGAGAAAAAACAATTAGTGAATGCGCACAGGCGATTATAGATTGTCCATATACTCGAGTGCCGATCTATCATGGCAATCGGGACAATATTATCGGAATGTGTATTGAGTCGGATTTACTGCTTGCCACGATCCGTGGCGAGAATGACAAAAAGATTGGCGATTTGAAAAGGTCCGTTGTTTTTGCTTCCCACAAGGCGCGCCTGGATTATCTTTTGCGCTTGTTTCAAAAGAAGAAAAGCCACCTCGCGGTTGTCAAAGATGAGTTTAACGCTACGGTCGGCGTGGTTACATTGGAGGATGTGCTGGAACAGCTTGTGGGGGAGATCATTGACGAAGGAGATCCGGCGGTTGATCCGCGCACACGCGCGATAGATGAAGCAAAAATCTCTGGACTTTTGCGGGAAGATAATTGAGCGGGTTCCCATAGGACCGTCCTATGTATATTATTCTGTGCCAAGGCAAGGTTTTGGCAGGGTCTTATTTCATAAAGGTTTTTAGGCGACGCTGCATTTGAAGGTTGAAGTCGCCCCATAGGGTATTGACAAAAATGTGTGACTATGCTATACTTGTTTTTGTAAACGTTTGATATTCGGTTGTGGAAGCGGAAGGAGGAAATGTTTGAAAATTAAATATCGTGATTCTTTGAGGAGAGAGTCGCACGCGAAGCACTGGGTAGCCGGGCGCTCGCGCGCGTTTTGCGAAAACAGTCGCAAGGTCTCTTTCTTTCGGAAAGTCACTTTGCGACTGTTTTTATTTTATCCAAGCACTTGATGCTATAGGATTGTTGAAAGAACGATGAGGATGGCGACAAGGATGTATGCGGACACAAAATTATTTTTAGGTCCACGCGCATCACCGTCCCCATCGTTCTCTCTGCAACCCTAAACACAATTAGTATAGGGTAAATTGAGAGGAATGTTCGGAGTAAATTTTGGCCAATAGTGGCCGACCGGGTTCGCCGACGGAAATCGGCAGGAGGAAAGAAAATGGGACAAATAGGACAATGGTTCCGGTATTTTCTGGGGACCCCGCGGCGTTTTCTGATGACGGCCGCGGGGATAGGGTTGGTCGTTGTGGCGATCAACCCAGGCATTTTGACGACGGCGGTTGAGAGCCTCGTCGCCGCTCTGATGCCGCTCCTTGGCCCGGTGTTGGCGATCGTCATCGTCTTCGCCGGCCTGCGGATGATTCTCCGCGGCGGAAAGTAAAGAATCG
>CAYIHM010000097.1:0-1912 GCA_964363265.1 uncultured Candidatus Saccharibacteria bacterium | reverse complement strand
ATTCCTTATTTTACAAAGCAGACAATACTTCGGACACTCGGCCTACCCCCATCTACAGCGACACGCAAAACGCTCCGTCTTAACCTTACAGACACATTTCTTTTTCACTCCCCCCCCCCCTTGTTAAATTTTTTTGGTTTTGGGGGGGGGGGGGGGGGGGTTACCTAAATTTTTTTTTAAACCCCCCCACCCCACTTACGGGGGAGTACGGGTGCGCGCGATAACGCTGATACGGAATGCCATCCTCTTTTTTAGTGTGGTCGCACCAAAAAAGAGGATGGTTGTTTTGGGCTAAAAACACCCGGGGAATTCCTATGCGCCTATTTGTTCGTATTTTGTAGTGTCTATCCGAATGTGAACGCAAATGCGGACACGCCGCCCGTGCGAAAACGGATCTCCAAAATATGCTCCCCGTAGTTGCCGTGGAGGTCAACCAAATTATAGAGATCGGACATGTCAAAAACGACCGTGCCATTTTCCACCGAGCTTCCCGCATTTTTTACGTCAATCTTTTTTCCGTCCAGATAAATGTCTGCTGGCACGCCGCCGTTTAAGCCGCTTGCCACCAAGTTCACTTTGCTTGCGGAGAAATGTATGAATATCGCTCCCTCGCCGCTCTCCAAAACGGCATTCTCATCGCCTATGCTCCACGAACCGGCAAACTCAAAGGTGTTGAGCGTCGGGTCACCCGACGGCACAAAATCACACACGCCGTTTTTGCATCCGTTTGGCGGGCGATTCGCAAGATACTGCACGCGTGAAGCACCGAGATATGTCTCCGGCGTTTTTACTTTACTGAAATCAACCTCTTCCGCCGCCTTCGGAGTTCCGCTCGCTATTTCAACATCACCTTCACCAAGCCGGTCTGCCCGCTCGTTTAAAAGCTCTACAATCTTTGCTTCCATCTCTTCATATCCGCCTTCACCGATATGGTCGTACACGATGAATCCGTCAATATCTATCAGATATTTCCGCGGCCAAAATCTGTTTTGATAGGCGGTCCACGTGGAATAATCGTTATCAAGCGCCACCGGATATTTAATCTGCAATCTTTTGGTCGCCGCAAGGACGTTCTCATACACCTTCTCAAATTCAAACTCTGGAGTATGGAGCCCGATGATGACAAGCCCGTCGTCCTTATACTTTTCATACCACGTATTCAGATACGGCGTCGTGCGCTGACAGTTAATGCAAGAATACGTCCAGATGTCCAAAAGCACGACTTTCTTCCCGACAAACTCACCAATGGTCACCGGCATACCGCCAGTATTGATAAAGCCGTCGGGGGTTGTGATTTCTTTCGCTGTGGTATATATATTTGCTTTCTCTTCTTTATTCGCAGTCGTTTTCACATCCACTTTTCCGCCGACCGCATCGCGAGAAACTTTTTTGGAATCAAGATAAAGGATTCCACCGACGACCGGAATCATAAGAAGGCCAATAACCGCCATTCTGGATGCATATGGAATATTCATTGTTTTTATGTTGGCGGATTATGCGGACACTTCTTTCTTTACGGCGGTGGAAGCAAGATACGAGAGGAACCCCGGAATAAGAGGCAGGATGCACGGGCTTAAAAATGACCCCACGCCGGCAAGAAATGAGATCGCGAGATTAAAGATCGTGAGCGAACTGATGCCGCCACCAAGCGAAGATGTTAGGTTGAGCGCGAGGAGGGCATCCGTTAAGAACTGGAGATTTGCGACGCGAGAGAGAGTTCCGGTAAATACCAAGACGCCCAATGCGATGAGGATCACGCCGAAGAAATATTGAACGAACAGCAATTTCTTCCCCATACGATTAATGAGCGTCTGCGCCTGATTAGTGAAAAGCCCAACCAAAAGGAATGGGATCCCTAATCCAAGCGTGTAGGCGACCAAGAGCAAGAACGCGCTTCCCGCCGATGTTGATG
>CAYIHM010000096.1:0-2027 GCA_964363265.1 uncultured Candidatus Saccharibacteria bacterium | reverse complement strand
TGCGCGGTATTTTATGTATTTTAAAAATCAAAACAGCTGTCCACTTTGTGAACAGCTGCGAAAGTTGCATCTTTACGGAAAATTTTGGTATAATTTAAACAAGTTGCTGTCGAGGCGACCGCGCTTTATAAGATTGGGAGCGCACCTTACCAGAAGTTAAGTATTTCTTTATATGGCAGAACAGGACCATGCATTTCTTGAGTATGTTGTTAAGGCATTAGTGGACCGCCCGGATGATGTGAAGGTGAGCCGCAAGGTGGATGAAATGGGGGTTCTTCTCACACTGGATATTCACGCCGAAGATATGGGAAAGATTATCGGCAGGAGCGGCAACACAGCAAAGGCGCTTCGCACGCTCTTGCGCGTTGTTGGAATGAAGAATAATGCGCGCGTAAATTTGAAAATAAATGAACCGGAAGGAGGGCGCAGAATGGTGGCGGCAAATCCTGACGACGCGATGAACGAATTTAAAGCATAAAACGCAAAAATAAAAACCGCCCGGGAGGCGGTTTTTATTTTTGCGTTTTATGCCGAATTGTTTTATTGTTAAATTGTTATGCAGTCAAAAGCGCTCATCATCATTGATTTTGAAAAAGAATGGGTCAATAAAGATTCGGAGTATTTTGTCGGGGATATATCGGAAGTCATCAAAAAGACAAACCAGCTTATAGATGTATGCAGAATAAGTGGTTATAAAATAATCTTTACCACTCACGTTGAAAAAAATTCAGACGGCGCCTTTGCCCAGAACACTGAAAACACAGAGATAATTGATACGCTTCACAAAAAAGTCAATGACATACTTATTTCTAAAAACAAGATCAGCCCGTTTTTCAAGACAACTCTTGAACAAGACCTTCAAGGAATTGATGAAGTAGTTGCTTGCGGGATTCTCACAAATCTTTGCGTGAGGAGTGCTGTTCAAGATGCATACGATAGAGATTTTACTATCAAGGTCATCAAGGATTGTTGTGTTTCTTTTGATACCAAGACACAGGAGTTCACCTTCAGTGACCTTAAGGCAACGCGAGAGGAGGTTGAGTTTCTTAATCTGGATGAATTCATAGAGAACAAATGATTTTATTTTATGCTCACATTTCACATCATAACTCTATTCCCCGAAGTCATAAGCGCGTATGCCGGCGCGTCCATTTTGGGGCGTGCGCAGAGGGAAAAGAAAATAAAGGTTAAGACATATACTCCGCGCGATTTCAGCGGTGGAGATATCTATGTGCGCGTGGACGGCAAGCCGTACGGCGGGGGTCCCGGTATGGTAATGCAGGCGCTTCCTATATTGAAAGCGGTAGCGAAAGCGCGCGGTAAAAAGAAAAACGTGAAGGCGTATATCCTCTCGCCGCAAGGGAAACAGTTTACAAACGCGATGGCGAAAATGATAGCAGAAAAATACACGGACGTGATTTTGGTAGCCGGACGATACGAGGGCATAGACGCGCGCGTAAAAAAGATTTTGCGCGCCGAAGAAATATCTACAGGGCCGTATGTGCTCACCGGCGGGGAATTGCCGGCGCTTGCCATTGTGGACGCGACAGCGCGGCAGATAGACGGCGTATTGGGGAAAGATGAATCTCGCGAGGAAACGCGCGCCGCAAGCGCCGAAGTATACACACGCCCCGAAGTGCTCGCATACGCCGGTAAGAAATATAAAGTGCCGAAAATATTACTTTCCGGCCATCACAAAAATATAGAGGCGTGGCGCGAGAAGAGAGATGTTAGGAAAAACAATGTGGGCTTGTAATTTTGAATTACGAGTTGCGAATTTTGATTGAATTTTTAATGGTCTAATGTTTCAAGATTAAGTCATTAAGATTTAATTCAAAATTCAAGATCAGACATTCGGAATTGCACCATTTAGGCATCCACACCTCACGCGCCCCCCCCATCACTACCATAGTTAACTATGGTAGTGATGGGGGGTATTGAATACTTATGGTGCGCGTACATCGTATGGGCAAGGACGGTTCTTGAATTGAGAGAGGTTGGACCTCTCTCAATTCGTGTACAGGCGC
>CAYIHM010000095.1:0-2061 GCA_964363265.1 uncultured Candidatus Saccharibacteria bacterium | reverse complement strand
GTCGACATTTCCCTTTATCTTTCCGTCTCCGTCCGGAACGGTCGGTTTGAACTTCAGCTGGAACCCTGCTTCCTGTAACCGGTCATATAAACTCTGATTCAGCGGCACAAATCCGATAAAGATATACGCTTTCTATACGCCGTACTTTTCAAAAAGATAGACCCTGAACTTTTTGTAATCTAATTTCCATCCGAGTTTCTGAACACCCAAGTTGAGATTCTGACTATCAATGAAAGCGTAATTGTTCTCGTGTTTTTTAATGGCCTACTTTTCGTGGCGACCGACTGCCGCCTTGATGAACGCGGTGAATAGCGGATGCGGATGAAACGGGCGGGCGAGGAATTCGGGGTGGAATTGCGTACCCAAGAAAAATGGGTGCTTTGCGCGCGGGAGCTCGGCGATTTCCATCAGCGTACCGTCAGGCGATATGCCGGAGAACATGAGTCCGTCGTCTTGCAATTGTGTGATGTAATCGGGATTCACTTCGTAGCGGTGGCGATGGCGTTCGCGTATAATAATATTCACTTTTATTTTTTTCTTTAGTCTTTTCTCTTTTTCGTAAAAATCCGCGTATGCGTGATGGGCATTCGTCCCTGTGTGTAAAACGCACGGATACGCGCCCAAACGCATGGAACCGCCGTAATCTTTGCGCGCTAATTTTTCTTTTTGCTCCGGTAAAATATCAATGACCGGATATTCCATCTTTTGATTCACTTCGGTCGTGTTGGCGCCCGAAAGCCCGAGCACATTGCGCGCGTATTCAATGACCAAAAGTTGCATACCGTAACAAAGGCCGAAATACGGAATTTTTTTCTCGCGCGCGTATTGTATGACATTTATCTTACCCTCTATGCCGCGCTCGCCAAAACCGCCCGGTACCAAGATACCGTCATACTTGTTCAGCATTTTCAGTTTTTTCTTGTCTTCAAAATCAACCGCATTCAGCCACGAGAGCACCGGTTTGCGGCCAATGGCGTAGGCGGAATATTTGATCGCCTCAATGACGGAAATGTAGGAATCGGAAAGCACGAAATCCCCGGTATCAAAATATTTCCCCACGATTGCTATTTTCACTTCGCCTTTCGTGTTCTTTGTTCTGCCGACGAACGCGCGCCACTTGTGCATATCGGACACGCGCTGTTTTGGCTTTAACCGCAACCGTTCCAAGAGCGTGTCTCCGAGCTTGTCTTTTTCAAAATTGAGCGGAATGTCGTACACGCTCTCCACATCCGGCGCGGAAATCACCCGCTCCGGGCTGATGTTGCAAAATTCGGCAATTTTTTCTTTTCGCTTTTTGTCTATGGGCCGCTCACTGCGCGCGATGATCACATCCGGCTGAATGCCCGCCTGATTCAAAAGCCGTGTGGCGTGCTGGGTCGGCTTCGTTTTCATCTCGCCAACCTTCGGCGGCATCGGCAAGTAAGACACCATCACAAACGCAACATCATCCGGATGCTCCGACTTCATCATTCGTGCCGCCTCCAAAAAAATTATGCTTTCGTATTCGCCGACCGTGCCGCCCACTTCCACCACGGCAACATCCGCCTGCGCATCTTCCGCGGCTTTTTTGATACGGCGGATCACTTCCAGCGGAATGTGCGGCACCACCTGCACGCACTTTCCCCTGTATTCCAAATTGCGCTCACGATTGATGACCGATTGATACACGCGTCCCGTAGTCATATAATTCGTGCGAGAAAGCGTGGTATCCAAAAAACGCTCGTAATTGCCCATATCCTGATCGCACTCGTCGCCGTCGTCCAGCACAAACACCTCTCCGTGCTCGGTGGGGTTCATTGTGCCCGCGTCCACATTCACATACGGGTCAATTTTCAGCGCGGTGACCGTGAGTCCCCGCGCTTGCAATATCGCGCCTATGGAAGAGGTGGTGATCCCCTTCCCGACGCCCGATATCACGCCACCGATGATGAAAATATACTTATGCTCTTTTGCTGGTTTCTGTACTTTTTTTTGTGGCTTTGGCATAAGAGATTTGAGGAATAAATAATGTCACCATTGTACCCGAAAGTGTCCGCGGCGGGCGAAAAAACCCCACCACCG
>CAYIHM010000094.1:0-2088 GCA_964363265.1 uncultured Candidatus Saccharibacteria bacterium | reverse complement strand
CGTGAACACCTGCAACAGAAAAAGAAACAATACCCTCATTTCCGTACACGGTAACGCCCTGAATCTCTTTGAGCGCAGAGATTGTTTCCCTTGCAAGGCCGCGTGAGTGTTCGGCGATGTTGTCCATACCGACCTCCCCGAGGTGTCTGCATGCTTCCGCGAGGCCGATCGCGCCTGCAATATTTTGCGTGCCCGGCTCAAATCGCGCCAGCGTCGGCAGGAATTCCGTATCTCTCTCTGTTACTTCCGATACCGCGCCGCCGCCAAAATATCCGGGCTTCAGTTCGGTAAGACGCTCTTTTTTCCCCCATAGCACGCCAATGCCAGTCGGTCCGCACATTTTGTGTCCCGAAAAGAAAAGAAAATCCGCGCCCATCTCGCGCACGGAAAGTGGTGCATGTCCTGCGTGTTGCGCCGCATCAACAATAAAGATCGCGCCTGCTTTTTTCGCAAAGTCGGCAAAAAAGCGCGTATCGTTTTTTGTTCCGGTAACATTGCTT
Source organism: uncultured Candidatus Saccharibacteria bacterium (assembly GCA_964363265.1). Taxonomy (GTDB): domain Bacteria; phylum Patescibacteriota; class Minisyncoccia; order Phycocordibacterales; family JBBUEZ01; genus JBBUEZ01. The sequence goes on along the minus strand of CAYIHM010000094.1, from coordinate 1,588 downwards.
ATTGATGTCACCGCGACTATCTTCACCGCGCTATCTATCAAACGTTCCGCCTTCCCCCTATCCAAAACACCACCTGCGTCAAGCGGAATCACGCGAAACAAACATCCGTGCCTTTTTGCCAACTGTTGAAGAGTAACAAACACGCTGTGATGCTCCATCACGGAAACTACGATGGCATCGTCCTTTCCGAGGTTGAGTGTCTCCTCTAATGAGCGTGCGAGCATATTCATCGCGTGCGTCGCGCCAAAGGTGAATATCACCTCGTCTTTCTCCGCGCCGATAAAATCCGCAATTATCGCTCGAGCGTTCTCGTACAGTTCGCTTGCGCGCACCGCAAGTGGATACGCGCCGCGGTGCGCATTGGCGCGATTCTCCCGATAGTATGCATCCATCGCTACAAGCACGCGCTCCGGCGTCTGTGATGTCGCGGCGGAATCCAAGTAGGCCAAGGAGGGATGCTTGGTAAAGATCGGAAAATTAGTTTTTACTTTTGAGACATTCAACATACAATTGATCTAATTGCTCTAATCAAACTCCAATACCCAATTCATAAAATTAGAAATTTTTTAGGTCAATTAGGTTAATTAGAAATTGGTCATTTTTAACTTATCCTCTCATTTCTAAATCTATCACCTTCTGCAATTCTACCGCGTATTCAAGCGGGAGTTCCTTCAATATCGGCTCGGCAAAACCGTTCACGACCAAGCGTATCGCCTGCGCTTCGGAAAGCCCGCGTGTGGCAAGATAGAAAATTTCTTCTTCTCCGATAGAGCCCAATCGCGCCTCGTGACTAATTTCCACGTCTTTGTTTGAGTTTTTTATCGCGGGAAATGCGTTTGCTTGTGATATTTCATCTAAAAGAAGTGAGTCACATACAAGAGAAGATTTCGTGCCAGTCCCTTTCCTCCCTACACGAATAAGTCCACGATAATTTGCGATACCACCGTTTTTTGAAATAGATTTTGAGTGAATAACAGACGATGTGTTTGGCGCGAGATGGAACACCTTTCCGCCCGTGTCTTGCGTCTGTCCTTCACCCGCAATCACGATGCCTATATTTTCAGAACGCGCGCCAGCCCCCATAAGCACCGAGGATGGATAGAGCATCGTAACTCCCGAACCCATATTGCCATTCACCCATTTCACCATACCGCCCTCCGCGACAATCGCGCGCTTGGTATTCAAATTATAGGTGTTGCGCGACCAATTCTCAATACTGATGTATTTTACCGATGCGTTTTTGCCCACAAACACCTCCACGCATCCGGCGTGTAGCGAACTTTCGGTATATTTTGGCGCGGAACACCCTTCAATATAAGTGACCTCGGCACCGTCGTCTGCGATGATAAGCGTGTGTTCAAATTGCGCCGACTGTCGCGCGTTCATAAAAAAATACGCTTGGAGCGGCAATCCCACCTTCACTCCCTTCGGCACATAGATAAATGTGCCGCCGCTCCAAAACGCCGCGTGAAGCATCGTGAACTTATGGTCTTTTACAGGCACGCAATCTGTCATAAAATATTTTTGCGCCAATTCCGGATATGAATGCACTGCTTCGTCCATATTCAAAAACACAACGCCCTTCGCG
>CAYIHM010000093.1:0-2098 GCA_964363265.1 uncultured Candidatus Saccharibacteria bacterium | reverse complement strand
AAGCCACCTGCGGTTTGCCGACATTGGCTTCCACGGAAAATTCGCGCTTCATACGGTCAACGATAATTTCCAAATGCAATTCGCCCATACCCCAAATTACCGTTTCCATCGTTTCCGGGTCTGTTGTTACTCTGAATGTCGGGTCTTCTTGTGAAAGACGATTGAGCGCCATGCCCATTTTTCCCTGGTCCGCTTTTGTTCTCGGTTCAATTTTAAGCGACACCACCGGCTCCGGAAATTCTATCGTCTCAAGCACAATCGGGCGCTCCGGATTGCAAAGCGTGTCCGAAGTGATGGTATTTTTCAAGCCAACCGCCGCCGCAATCTCGCCTGCAAAAACTTTCTTCACTTCCTCGCGTTCGTTGGCATGCATACGCAAAATACGCCCGACCCGTTCTTTGTCGCCTGTGCGCGGATTGTACACATAAGAGCCGGCCTCAAGAGTCCCGGAATATACGCGGAAGTATGTAAGCTGGCCGACGAACGGGTCCGACTGCAACTTGAACGCGAGCGCGGCAAGCGGAGCGTCATCAGACACTTCGCAGATTATCTCCGTACCCGTTTTGGGGTCATTGCCTTTAAGCGGCGGCACATCAAGCGGAGATGGCAGATAATCCACCACGCCGTCCAATACGAGCTGTACACCTTTGTTCTTCAGAGCCGAGCCGGTAAATACGGCGACGAGTTTGTTTGCAATCACGGCTTTGCGCGCCGTCTTTTTCAAATCTGCAACGGAAATTTCCTCTCCGCCTAAATATTTATTCATAAGCTCCTCGTCATTCTCCACAATGCGCTCAACAAGCTCGCTGTGATATTTCTGCGCCGCTTCTTTGAAGTTGTCGGGGATTTCCTTTTCCACCACTTTATTGCCCATCTCGCCCTCAAAGTAGTACGCTTTCATTTTCAAAAGATCCACAACGCCTTCGTGATTCTCTTCCTCGCCGATTGGAATCTGAAAACGATCGGCGGATTTCGTGATGCGGTCAAGAATGGTCTTAAACGTACGCTCAAACGAGGCGCCTGTGCGGTCGAGCTTGTTGATGAAACAAATGCGCGGCACATTATATTTATCCGCCTGACGCCACACCGTTTCCGACTGCGGCTCCACGCCAGCGACGCCGTCAAACACTACAACGCCGCCGTCCAAAACTTTCAGCGAACGCTCCACCTCAACGGTGAAATCCACGTGTCCCGGAGTGTCAATAATATTAAAACGATGCTTCGCGTCTTTGTCGCTTTGGTCGGCGTAAGTCGGCGTCCAAAAACACGTCGTTGCCGCACTGGTAATAGTGATACCGCGTTCGCGCTCTTGTTCCATCCAGTCCATTATCGCCGCGCCCTCGTGCACCTCGCCAATCTTGTGCGACACGCCGGTATAGAAAAGCACACGCTCGGAAGTGGTGGTCTTCCCCGCGTCAATGTGGGCTATGATGCCGATATTTCGTACTTTTTCCAACGGATAGTCGCGATTCATATGGTATTAGTTGTAGGGTTCATAAAGTTTCGGGTTCATCCAGTGTATCTGCGGCCATTCTCTTGCCCTTGTGAACTCTTTCTATTGTTGTTAACCAACAGTCCCCTGAATGAAAAACAAGCCCTCGGGCTAGTTGGGAATACTATATAGCAATTACGGCATTTGCGCAATATAAAAGAAGGATGAATTCCCTACTGGCGCAATGTCCTCTTGATATTCCACTCCTTGTATGCAAACATCGGGAGAGGTACTTCCATTAACTTGGAGAAAACAATATGTCGGGATCATTTAGTCGTGTGTACAAGGCCGCGACGGACATGCACAAAAAGTCGGCGCACTTTACATCCCCGTCAAGTATGCGCGCCCTTCCCGAATTCAAAAAATTGGTTGAGATCGGAAGAGAAAGCAGTGAAGCAATCTCCGCGATGTTCACCCTAATCCACTATTTCCCCTATGAGGCGATGCTCGCGCTTACCGACATTCTCGGCGCGTGCCCCATCAAAAAGAAAAATCGTGGAAATGTGGATGAAATGAAACACGACTGGATCCGGTACGGAAAAAAGAAAGGATACATTTCCTGATCGGACTTCTATTTGAACGGCCTTCGCTCGCGAAGGCCGTTTT
>CAYIHM010000092.1:0-2213 GCA_964363265.1 uncultured Candidatus Saccharibacteria bacterium | reverse complement strand
AAACCTGGCGCCTAATGCCCGTTCTTAGACTGCTTCCGTATCACGTCATCTGCATTACTTTCTGCATCCATTCTTTGTACTCGCGATTGACGCGTTGGAGATTGATGACGCCGACGAACGGTGTGGCGTACGTGTGATTTTGCAAAATCAAATTTTCCACTTCCTGCACTTTCTGCTCATTCGTTTTCACAATAAGCACCGCTTCGCGCTCACTCACAGGCTTCCCCTCATCGCCCGCCCATATTGATTGTATCGGCCAGAGGTTTACGCACACTGCAATCTTTTTTTCCACAAGCATCTGCCCGATTTTCGCCGCCTCCGCCGTATCTCTGCACGTTGTGTATATGAAAATCATATTTCTGTTATTAAATTAGAAATTAGAGGCTTTCTATATAAGCGGTTCTATGTCCGCGCTTGGCTTCACGACGGCCTCTTTCATAACACTTGTGTTATCCTCGGCCTCTGTGCCAGCGGCAACGGTCGGCTTCTTCCCTTCTATTATTGCTTTCTCTTGGGTGCTGCGCAAGATGCCTGATTCTTCTTCCAAAATAAGGCTCTTCGCCGTCCCCACCGGAACCGTATATTTCCTGCGTGATGCCTCTACTATGCGGTCACGAAAAGATTCGTGTGCCGCGGGCATCACCTTCAATGTCTGAGCCGAAAACGGGTCGTACGACTCACCGTCAATGGTCATTTTTATATAAAATTCCTGCTTGCCAAGATTGATCATATCCTTCACCTTGAAGATTGGCGCGAGCTCCGGCTCCATCTTTTCCGCATCCTCGCCGCTGATGCGAAACACCGCGATTGAACCGGCATTCCCAAACACAGCGGCTTGCACTTTTAAAGACAGCTGATTTACATACTGATGCGCCATCGTCAGAGCAAGACCGTATTTACGCGCCTCCGAAAGCAAATTCTCAAAAGTTTCCGTAACAATATTTTGAAACTCATCCGCGTACACATAACAATCCTTGCGCTCTTTTGATGGAATGCGCGCGCGTGCCATACCGGCCTGTTTAATCTTTGTGAGAAACATCGCTCCGAAAAAACTTGAATTCTCTTCACCCAAACGCCCTTTTGAAAGATTGATAAGAATGATTTTCTCCTCGTTCATCAATTTTTCCAAATCAATCTTATTCTCTTTTTGCCCGAAGATATTGCGGAGCATCGGGTCGGAAAGAAATTGGCCGAGCTTATTCACAAGCGGAATAATCGCGTCCGTATCAAACTTCTCCGACCAATCCGCGAATTCAATCGCCCAGAATCTTTTCACCATATCGTCCTCAATATACTCAATTACCTTTTGGCGATAATTGCGGTCCGTAAGCAAAGAAATCATCCCGCGCATCGTCGCGTGCGGATAGTCAAGAAGGGCGAGTGTTGTGAAACGAAAGACGTGCTCAAGGCGCGGCGTCCAATTGGCGCCAAACTGTTTCTCCATCACCTCAATAAGCCCTTGCGTCAGCTGATGCTTAAATGAGGGGTCAATATTTGCCAACGGATTGAAAGATGCCGGATGTTCAATATCGGACGGGTCAATAATGCACACATCCTCAATACGGTTTTCAGGTATGAAAGGCAAAATATCATCAATGAGTTCGCCGTGCGGGTCAAATATGCATACCCCTTTGTCATAAGCGATATCCTGCCTGATTAAGAGCTCTAGGAATTTCGACTTGCCCACTCCGGATTTACCGACAATATACATATGGCGCAAGCGGTCAACGCGCTTAATACCAAACACATACTTCTTTTCTTCCAGCGCGGCGACATAGTTGGTCCGCCCGAAAAAACACACCTCGGCGGGATCCTCCTTCCCCAGTACGGGAAGCGACGGCGGCGGCGGCGCGTATTTGATTATCTGTATTTTATTTTGCGGGACGGCCATACGGTTTCATTATATCAAATCCGCACGCACAATGCTGTGCGTGCGGACCCTTCGTATTTCCATGGCCTTACAAACTTTCGACTTTACGGACATTACGGACTTTCGACTCTTCAAGCCACTTCCGCATTGTAGCACTGCTCACAATACACGATCTCTGGTCGGTCGGGCGCATACGAAGTTTCAAATTCAACTTTGCATGGCTCTGTTCCGTGGGCGTGCGTGGCGGTGTTTTGGTAGATAGCGTTTGAGGATGTAGCGCCAGAGCATTGGCATGTTCTCTGCACGAAGCGCGGAGGATTGAGCCGTGCAAGCCGTTCCATGT
>CAYIHM010000091.1:0-2307 GCA_964363265.1 uncultured Candidatus Saccharibacteria bacterium | reverse complement strand
GCAATCATTTGGCGGTAAAGAAATGTATGGAACGGTTGAGGAAAAAGCAGCGCACATTCTCTATTTCGTCGTGAAGAATCATCCGTTCAACGATGGTAACAAGCGAAGTGGCGCGTACGCGTTCGTGTGGTTCTTGCGAAAAGCAGGGGTGCTTCGCCGCGACAGGATGAGTCCGGCAGCATTGACCGCGCTCACGCTCTTTGTTGCGGAAAGCGATCCAACCCACAAGGATCGCATCGTCCATCTTATTTTGCAGTTGTTGGGGAAATAGTGGCGGGAAAATTCTTGCTGTTATAAAAAATATTGATGGCGACAACAATCCCCCAAAAGTAGAGGAGGAGTTTGTCAAAACATTTTTGCTGGTGTAGGGTAGTGGAGGACTTATTGTTTGGAGAACGAGTATGGACAAGATGGCGCGGCAGGCGCGGCGCGAGTGGTACAAACAAATGTTTTTTTCACTGGGTGCTATCGCGTTTTTGGCCGCGGTGGCGCTCTTCTTCAACTGAAAAGGAGGCCGGAATGAAAATAGTAAAAGTGGTGCGAAGACCGTACGAGAGCATTAACAAGCGGCTCCGCAATCTCTTCGGAGACGGCCTCCTGTGTATCGGACCATGGGGGTGCGCATTGATGATAGTCATAATGACTGTCGCGTGCGTACAACTTTATTTATCACTCAATCGCTGACAAAACGCGATTTGAGCATCGTTTGGTGGTATGAGGGCGCGCTTGCAGGCGCGCCTTTTTCTTGTCGCGGCATTTTCTGGTATAATGGCGCTACATTATGAAAAAAGATGAGGAACAATCGCATCTTGCTCTATACAGAAAGTATCGTCCCGCCCATTGGGATGAAGTGTTGGGGCAGGAGCATATTGTCGCTGTCTTGCAGGGGGCGCTTGATAATGGCAAGACGTCGCACGCGTACCTTTTTTGCGGAAGCAGAGGAACAGGGAAGACGACCGTGGCGCGCATTTTCGCGCGCGAGCTCGGCGTGTCCTCAAATGATATTTATGAAATAGACGCCGCGTCCAATCGCGGTATTGACGATGTGCGTGAATTGCGCGAGGCGGTGAATATTTTGCCGTTGGAGTCGCAATATAAGGTGTACATTGTGGACGAGGTGCATATGCTTACAAAAGAGGCGTTCAATGCGCTTTTGAAAACATTGGAGGAACCACCGCGGCACGTGATATTCATTCTCGCCACGACCGAATTGGAAAAATTGCCGGAGACGATAGTGTCGCGGTGTCAGACATTCACTTTCAAAAAACCGTCTCACGAAATATTAAAGAAGCTCGTTTTAGATACGGCGAAAAAAGAAGGATTTGAACTTTCGGCATCATCCGCCGACCTTCTCGCACTTCTAGGAGACGGCTCATTCCGCGACACGCACGGTATTTTGCAAAAGGTATTGAGCGCCTCGTCGGACAAAAAGATCAGCGAGGAGGAGATAGAAAAAATAGTTGGCGCGCCTTCGGCGCGCCTCACAAACGACCTCATCTCATCTATTGCAGAGAAGAACGCGGAGAAGGGCCTTTCAAGCATTCGCGTTGCCGCCGAATACAATGTGGATATGAATGTGTTTGCCAAACTCATCCTCCGCAAACTCCGCGCCGTCTTGCTCTTGCGTTACGCGCCCGCGATGCGCGAGGAAATGAAGAGCGATTTTTCCGAAGAGGATTTCGCGTTTTTGAACGAATGCGCCGTATCCGCCAAGGCCGTCAATTCCGCCACGCTTTCTGAATTTCTCGGTGCGTATCAGAAAATTGACCATTCCTATATTCCGCAGATTCCACTTGAGCTCGCTCTTATCAAAATAACGAGCAATGAACAACCCGCGACAAACAATTAATGCTATGTATCCGGGGATATGGATACTAATGCAAGAATATGCAAATACTTAAGAAAGAAACATATTTGAAAACGATAGAGAACGCGGAGGGGTCGCGGCTCTTCAACTCACTTTTCGTGCGCAATGAAGGCACGCCAAAGCGCAAAATAGAAGCGGCCTATCGCCGCGCGGATTTCGTCTAAGCTACATTGAAAATATGCGTTTTTTATGGTACTTTTGCTTCTATCGGAAGTTTAAACCAAATTTAAATCAGACTTGATTGCCGATATGAATTTTTCATTGGGGGATCGTCTAACGGTAGGACAATGAAAAAGTGTCTGCACACTGTTTCATCCGGTCCGCAGGAATCGGCGTTGTTCGTAGGCATTGCTGGGGGATCGTCTAATGGTAGGACAATAAAAGATAAATTGCTTTATCTTTTATCCGATTTTATGAAATAAAAATTGTCGTTGTTTGTG
>CAYIHM010000090.1:0-2346 GCA_964363265.1 uncultured Candidatus Saccharibacteria bacterium | reverse complement strand
TGAATGTGTGCGTCAAAATACATACACTAAACTTCTAAAATTTGCACTTATTTGCTATCGCTTTTAAGTGCAAAAACAGCAAATCGACACGGTCAAATGGTTCGCTGGATTTATTGAGGCGCAATTTCATAGTTAAAATTATGCTTTATTGAGACCATTATTTTCTCCATTGACAATCCAATACACAGGTATAGCATATAAGTATAATCTCACACTCAAAATATATGTTTTTACGCCATATCAAAACCTTTTTACTCGCACTTGTTATTGTTTTCTCATTTAGTGTTTTCGGCACTGATGTCAATGCTAGTCATAGTTGGGAAAATTATCACTGGGCGCGGACGGCAAATCCATTCACGCTGAAAGTGGGCGACAATATGTCTACGGCGTGGGACGCATATCTTTCAACCGCTTCCGCCGATTGGTCGTTTTCATCAGTGCTTGACACAGCTGTCGTTCCGGGACTTACAACCGCAAAACGCTGTAAGCCGACGACGGGGCGAGTAGAGGCGTGCAATAGTACATATGGCAAGAACGGCTGGCTTGGTGTTGCGCAAATCTGGATAAGCGGAGATCATATTACGCAGGGAATCGTGAAAATGAATGATACGTACTTTAATACGCGGACATATAACACGCCGGCATGGCGGCAGATGGTTGTGTGCCAAGAGGTCGGGCATACATTCGGACTTGACCATCAGGACGAGAATTTCAGCAATCCGAATCTCGGCACCTGTATGGATTACACAAACAATCCGTTACGCGATGACGGTGCCGGCAACAACATACACCCTAATCTCCATGATTATACGCAATTGGAGACAATCTACGCGCATCTTGATACAATCACGACAATTTTGAGCGGTACGCTTCGCGGAGCGGCGGCAACGGCGGAGGCAGAGAATGAAAACGATTGGGGCAGGGAAATAAAGGGCGAGCGTGGAGATGATAAGAAAAGAAAAGAGTCGCACTATGAGCGCGACCTCGGCAATGGGAACAAAATCCACACATTTGTTGTTTGGGCGGAATAGGTTTCAGCCTCGTGGCATTCCCGGTCGGGGATGCTAAAAGAGTGCAAGGGTTGCAGGGTTGCCGAATGATCTTATGATGCAACCCACGCGCAACACATAGCGTAACATCATAATCATAATGTGCTACATGATATATGAATGTGATATGTGATACGGCGCATCATATGGCCGATGTAACACATTCCCGCGGTCGCGGGAATGTGTTACATTTATATTGTGATTTTATATGTGATATGTGCGTATACGGATATTATGATTATGTGTATAGATATGCGCACATAATCTAGAGCATGTCCGCATCCTGTTATTCTTCATCATGCCGCTTCCATTCAAAACCATGCGACAGAAAAGTTCCCTACAGAAGAAAATCCTCCTTCTTTTTCTAGGCGGTGTTGTACTCGGCTTTTCGGGTTCTCCGAAGCAATATTTTCGTACCTTGAAAGCGATACATAAAGAATGGAAGCGCATTGACCAAAGAAGTTTCAACCGCTCACTCCGTAATCTGTGCGGTGGAAAATTGTTGGAAGAAAAAAAATTGCCCGACGGCACCATCACGCTTTCTCTCACAGGGAATGGGAAACTGGTCGCGAGACAATATGACATCTCAGAACGCGTCTTGCGCATTGTGCGCAAGAAAAAATGGGACGGAAAGTGGAGAGTAGTGATATTTGACATTCCTGAAAAGAAAAAGATTCTTCGGGATATTATCAGAGACCACCTTAAGGCGGTTGGTTTTAAGAAATTGCAGAATAGTGTTTTTATTTCTCCGTATCCATGCGAACCGGAGATTCTCGCGCTCGTTGATGTGTATGGCGCCGCGTCTTTTGTGAGAGTCATGACCGTTTCTGATATTGATAACGCCAGACAACTCAAGAAAGCGTTTTCTTTAATGTAAAGTCCGGCGGTGTAAAAAAGGGAGGGGGCGGAGGGGCGGGTGGAAGATTTCTTCCAAAGATTAATGTTTTATAAATGTTACACCTTCCCGCGACCGCGGGTTGGTGTAACAAATGCGAGAACTCCGCAACTCCACCCCCAAAAACACCCGCAGGGTATTTTGGGGGTGTTTTTTGGGTGTGGAGTTGCGCAACTTTCCTTGAGCAACATCTGTGCAACATAACCGCGCGCAATTTTGAGATTTCCCGCGCAAGGATACAAACGGTGGCTTAACGACAAGCCCGCTGGGCCAATGAAAATGGTATCTTGTCAAGTATGGAAAAATGTATTGTAATAAATCTAGCCTATTGACGTTTTTTGTGGCAGGAATAGAGTATAAGCATAGAAAACTAAATTGTCTCGCGTGAGAGACCGAGACGGC
>CAYIHM010000089.1:0-2413 GCA_964363265.1 uncultured Candidatus Saccharibacteria bacterium | reverse complement strand
TACAAAATGTATGCAAGGGGGGGGTGCGCGGTATTTTATGTATTTTAAAAATCAAGACGCCAATTCACGAAGTGAATGGGCGTCTTTCATAATTACTTTTTCTCCAATTTATGCGGATTGTGGTTTGGGCAAGATTTATTACTGCATCGTTCAGGAATGGTTTTTGTTCCTTCCATCATTAAGTCGCCGCATAGTTTGCAGATTTTGCCGGTCGGGCGCGCCTTGATGGCGTATTTGCACTTCGGGTAATGTGAACAGCTGAAAAATGCTCCGAAGCGGCCGCGCCGTTCCATTATTTCACCATCGGCGCACTTCGGGCATTTAACGCCGGTTTTCGCTTTTGCTTCCTCCTCCTCGCTTTTGCGCACATATTTGCACTTTGGATAATTACTGCACGCGATAAATTTTCCAAATCGGCCGGAACGTTCCACGAGCGGTTTTGCGCAATCAGGGCATTCCTCACCAATCTCCTTTGGTCCCGCCATTTCCTCGCCGTCTATCGTGCGCGCGCCATCGCAATCGGGATATTTCCCGCAACTCATAAATTTCCCCGTACGCCCGAGCTTGATAATCATTGCCCCGCCGCACTTTGGACATTTGAATTTCGCATCCGCGTCGCCGAGCGTTGTGAGTTTCTCAATGTTTTCCTTTGCCGCGACATCTTTTGTAAATGGCGCGTAGAATTCGCTCAGTGTCTCTTTGTAGCCGCGTTTTCCTTCGGCGATTTCGTCCAGTTCATCTTCCATTTCAGCCGTGAAGGAGTCGCTGATATATTTTTCAAAATTCTTTTCTAAAAAAGTGCTTACAACATCGCCTGTGTCGGTGGGGAACAGAGTTTTGCCTTGGCGTTCCACATAACCGCGATCCTGTATCGTTTTGATGATGCTTGCATATGTGGACGGACGGCCGATACCGCGTTTTTCCAGCTCTTTTACCAGCCCTGCCTCCGTGTAGCGGCCGGGTGGTTCCGTTTGCTTGCCATCCGCGCGCATTTCTTCAAGCGCGAGCAAATCACCCGCCGCAACTTTCGGCACCTCTGTATCTTCACCGCGCGCGTCAGGGTCGGCCGCGAGCCAGCCGTCAAATACGACACGTGAGCCGTTGATGGCAAAATCCGGAATCTCATTTCCGGCCGATGCATCGGTGATGTTGGCAAGCACTTTTGTTTTTAGAAGTTCCGCGTCCGCCATTTGCGAAGCGATAGCTCTTTGCCAGATGAGACGATAGAGCCGCTTTTGGTCGTCTGTGGTTCCCGCGCCACGCACATTCATATCCGTTGGGCGCACCGCTTCGTGGGCTTCCTGCGCCGATTTGCTTTTTGTTTTGAACATATGCGGTTCGGCGTATCGCTCTCCGTATTCCTTTTTTACGAGCGTGATAATTGCCGCCTGCGCTTCTCTCGCCATATTGGTGCTGTCTGTGCGCATATATGTGATATGCCCCTCTTCATAAAGTTTTTGCGCTATACCCATCGTGCGCGATGGCGCGTATCCCAAACGGGAGCTTGCAGTTTGCTGGAGCGTGGAGGTTGTGAAAGGCGGGCGCGCGGCGCGTTTTTGTCCGCTTTCTTTTACGTCCAATACTTTCCAAGAACCTTTTTCGCCAGCGGCGACAATACGCTCGGTTTCATTTTTGTCGCGCGGCTCCTTTGTGCAGGTGAGAGTGAACGCCAAAGAGCCCTTTTTTACATCGGCAAAAATAGTCCAGTAATCCTCCGGAATAAACGCGCGGATTTCCCGCTCGCGTTCCATAATGATGCGAAGCGCTGGGGATTGCACGCGTCCAGCGGAAAGTCCGTAGCGCACTTTTTTCCAAATAAGACCTGAAAGGTCATAACCGAAAAGACGGTCAAGCACGCGGCGCGCTTCCTGCGCCTTCACGAGATGTGCGTCTATTTCGCGCGGGTGTTTGACGGCTTCCTGAACCGCAGTTTCAGTGATTTCGTTGAAAACGATGCGGCGTACTTTTGACTTTTGACTTTTGACTTTTGATGTAAGACCGCAGGCCTCTGCGACGTGCCACGCAATGGCTTCGCCCTCACGATCCGGGTCTGTCGCGAGAAGTACCTCGTCGGCTTTTCCAGCAAGCGACATTATCTCCGCGACAACTTTTTCTTTGCCTTTGCTTATCTCATAATGGGGGATAAAACCGCCCGGAATATCTATCGCCTTTTTGTTGCTTTTCGGCAAATCGCGAATATGCCCGACAGATGCTTTGACGGTGTACTCTTTTCCCAAATATTTTCCGACTGATTTTATTTTTGCCGGTGACTCTACGATGACGAGTTTCATAATACGAATTCCGCCAGCTGGCGGACACGACTGTTAATTTTTAACTTCTAGTTATAAATTTCGAATGAATTCCTAATCATTGAATTTTTAAACATTCCCACATCCATGATTGATTAGAAATT
>CAYIHM010000088.1:0-2482 GCA_964363265.1 uncultured Candidatus Saccharibacteria bacterium | reverse complement strand
GGATTTTCATAACGGACGAAAATACTGAAACGGGGGTGGGGCCTCCGTTTTCTCGAATCTTTTACTCGCGGTATTTAATAACGATACGGCGTTCTTTCCCGAACCCGGCCGATTCAGTTTTTATTTCAGGGTCTTCGGCAAGAAGGGAGTGCACTATCATTCTTTCGTATGGCGACATCGGCTCCAACTCTTCTTCGCTTTTAAAAGACTTAACGCGCTCTGCCAATGTCCGCGCTTTATTTTTGAGTTCCTCGTTTCGTTCTTTTTGGTAACCGTTCACGTCGATTGCAAATGTCTTTCCGTCGCCGCCGCGCTTCTCCACGATCCTGCGCGCCAGATGATTGAGGGCGAGTAAATGAGCTCCGCCTATTCCTATGAGGTATTTGGTATCATCGGCGCGCACCATAAATATCGTTCCATTGTTTTCTTGAAAAGTTTCTATCTCTTTATGCGAAACGCCCATTGCCTTCAACACTTCTTCTATAATTTTTTTTATTTCCGTTGTTTCCATATATTTATCCGTTTTTCGCTATCGCCGCGGATTCGGTGTTCCCCTCCTTTTCCCCGGACTTCACGTTTTTCTTGCGAACTATCACCTCGTGCACAATAGCAAATATATTGCTCACTGCCCAATAAAGCGCCACTGCCGCGGAAATGCTGTATGCAAAAATGCCGACAAATACGGGTAAAATGTAGCGCATTTGAAAACCCATATTTTGGGCAAGGTCATCTTTGAGCGAGCCTGTACTCTTTGGCAAAAATCCTTCTCCGGCTTTTTTGGGCATAGAGAGGTTTATTTGAACATATTGAGAAATGCCGGCTATAAGCGCGAGTACGATACTTTTCCCAGTAAGGTCAACGAGCCCCAAAAATTCCACTTTTATGCTCTCCGGGAGGTGCACAAAAGAATAAAGGATGTCGTGATTGAGCAAAGAAGAAGGAAGGTTCCCCGCGAGATGGTCTATTGCGGCTAAAAGCGCCGGATCAACCTTGAGCCCTTTGAAAAATACCCAGTACAAGGCGATTATGATCGGGAGTTGTATAAAAATAGCGATTATGCCGGAAAACGGACTTACGCCGTGTTTCCCATAAAGGTCCATCATCTGTTTCGCTTGTTCTTGTTTATTGCTTTTATGCTTTTCTTTGATCGCTTTTATGTGTGGGTCAAGCTCTTTCATCTTCACCTGCGTTTTTGCTGTTTTGTGCGCCAATGGAAGCAATGCGAATTTCACCAAAAGAGTCAGGATGATGACGGCGATACCGAGGTCTGCCCCGGGGAGAATTGCCACAAGAAACAAAAGTCCGTTGTAAAGCGGCTCATAAAGGAATGTATTGAAAAGATACGAGAGCATTGGCCTATTGTAGGCCAAAAATCTGCAAAAAACAATCTTTGCGCTGTATATGCAAAAATTAGTCCCAGTAGCGCCAACGTAGGCTTACCTTGAAGTCTTTGTGTGGAGAAGTCGCGCAGTAAAAAGGAGTTCTTTTATTTCTTTTTCTATATCTTTATATGAAAGAGTCGTGGAACCTTTTTTAAACAAAAATACGCAAAAATACCCGTTTGGTATGTTCGCGTTTATTTTTTTGATTGCGTGATACCCCCTTCGGCGCAAGGTGTTTCTCTTTGTCGCTTTTTTGGAAACTTTTGCGGATGTTACGAAAACATATTTTGTCGCTTTGTCGGATTCTTGGCGCGCTAAAAAAAGAGAAGCGTGTGGAGCGGAATACGTTTTCCCTTTGCGAAAATCTTTTGGGAATTCGCTTTTGCTTATCCTTTTACTTGAGGCAAGCATACATTTTCATACAAAACGGTTTTGTTTAGCGGTTTTACACGGACAATTTCTTTCGTCCGCGAGCCCTGCGCCGTTTTATGACGTTTCGGCCGGACTTTGTTTGTTTTCGCACAAGAAACCCGTGTGTTGTCTTCCTTTTTCTCTTTTTTGGTTTGTATGTTATTGACATCGTTTTTATAGTATAAAGTATAAAATGAAAAGTATCAAGTCCACTTTTTCTGTTGCTGGTTATTGGTTGTTTGTCGTATATTTGTCTTATCCACACACTATCAACATACTAATCCTCTTTTCGCAGTCTTTGTATTTTTGTCCACAAGTGTATAATGAACGAGCGACAAACATATTTTCTATTTAATCTATTAAGTAACTGAGGTATGCCAATTGATAACAAACAACTTTGGGGCGGCGTGCTTTGTGATGTTGAAACGACTGTATCCAGGGCGACATTCAGTACGTGGTTCAAAAACACACATATTGTCAGATATGATGACGGGGTTGTTGTGGTGGGTGTCCCAAACGAGTTCGTAAAGGATTGGCTTTTCAATAAATACCACAAAATAATCCTTAAATCACTCCGCGAACTTGCAGAAGGTGTTCGTGGTCTTGAGTACATCGTTTCAGTTGGCGCAAACAATGAACAAGTGGCGGCAAGTGCGCGTGTATTTCACCAGCCCGCAAACAGCGCGTTG
>CAYIHM010000087.1:0-2520 GCA_964363265.1 uncultured Candidatus Saccharibacteria bacterium | reverse complement strand
CCAAGTATTTGGCAAATCTGTCAGCGATTCTTTGCCCGGGCGCTTTTGAATTCTGCGCCTCTTCAACCATGCGAACAATTTGAGCGAGAGCGGTATCAGAGCCTACTTTCGTTGCTTTGAATTTCACAAAACCGGCAGTATTTATGGAGCCACCTATTACCTGATCCCCAATCTTTTTAGAAGTAGGGATTGATTCTCCGGTAACCAAGGATTCATCAATAGCAGTTTCTCCGTCAACAATCTCACCATCAACAGGAACCTTGTCTCCCGGCTTTAGAATAACGATGTCGCCAAGTTGTATGTCTTTAGTAGAAACGAGTATTTCCTTGCCGTCTTTAAAGATTCTGGCTTGAGGAGGAACGAGATTAAAAAGTGCCTGCAGTGCATCAGTTGTCCCGCGACGTGATTTCATTTCCATCCAATGCCCAAACAAAACAAAAGTGATAAGCATAGTAGCCGCCTCGTAGTAGGAATCGGCACTGCCGATTATGGTCAGTAAAACACTGAAGCCGTATGCCGCCGTAATGCCGACAGCGATAAGTACGGCCATATTTAGGGTCTTATCTTTGAGCGCAAAGTATGTTGAATAGAGAAAAATCCAACCGGAATAAAAGAATACCGGCGTTGTCAGAATAAAAAGAAGCCACGGGAGAGGTAAAGGAGACGGAAGATTAACTCCAAGAAACTCAGTGCCAAGCGGCGAGTAGAGGATGATTGGTATCGTAAGTATGAGCGCAAAAAAAAATTTATTCCGAATATCTATTTCCATAAGCCGCGCCATTTCCCGCCCCGCAAGACCGCTATGGTCCATACCCATAGTCATTGACATACTCATTTTGAATTTCTCCCAGAATCCCATCTTTGATGCATCGCTCATCGCGTGCCCAGCGTGAGCATTGTTTTCTGTTTTGCGGTCAGTTTTTACAAGCCGCATCCCGCACTTTGAGCATACGCTCGGCTTGTCGGAAATGACTTCCGGATGCATCGGGCAGGTGTAAGAAACCCCGAGAGAATCTCTTGCCATTGACTGATGGGTTGCGCGGTTATGTTGTGAATGGTCCATGACAATTAAATAACTTCTCCCTGCTTCTCAAGCATCATATGATGAATCGTTCCAACCGCAAGCCAAATTGCGATAAGAATAAGAATGGCGGAGCAAAGCAATGCGTCCACTTTCGTAATTCCGAACACAAGGTTGTCAGACCCGCCCAAGATTGCGCCTGCAAATGTAGCTCCTCCGGCAAGACCAGCTATGACACTTGCAATGTGCATCAATTTTGATAGTTTCATATTCATTATATTAAATGCTGTTAATGACATTTTTAAGTTTTCCTTCCACCGTTTTGGCAATATCAACCAGAGACAGATTACCTACCGCCCCAATTGTCATAGTTGGAAGGATTGCTGATACGAATGCTTGTCCATCTTTTTCATAGACAATCACATTGCACGGCATAAAAAGCCCTATCTCTTTTTCGGCCTGCAAGGCTTGGTAAGCAAATGGCGGATTGCACGCGCCCAAGATCGTGTACTCACCGTATTCAACGTCAAGTTTCTTTTTGAGCGCCGCTTTGACGTCAATCTCCGTAAGAATACCGAATCCTTCCTCAGCCAATGCGGCCACTGTTTTTTCTTTCGCCTCCTGAAACGAAAGCGCGACTTGTTTTGTATAACCGTAGTTCATATATTTTTATAATTATTTATAATTACTTTTTTCTCTGTGCCAGTTTATACACCTTAATAATCTCTTCAATGGCTTTCTTTTCTTTGTAAGACTCTGTATGTTTTGCGCGCTACTCGTAGCGCAGCTCTATCTTGTCTTTATCTCTCATCTGGTAATTATCAAACTCGGTATTGGCTTCCCCATTGACGGTCATTGTCATCCCATCGCCGAACGAACGGATGTCTTTGCCCCAAATACGGAAAAAGTTGCCGAGCTTTACATCATCTTTTGTCACTCGCCCTCCGAATTCAAGGTGTATCGCGCCTTGCGCGGCGTCCTCATCGTGCGTGTGTATTGGTTGGTGGGTTGCGCCAATGCCGACATTCGCGGGAATATCCTGTTTGACACCCTTCACATATATTTCAAGTTGCGTGTGCCAATGAATGCCTTTTGTAGCGATTAAGCCGGTGTCGCCTTGTTGCAATGATTTTGACCACCACACTCCTCCCGCAAAAATAAGAGCAAGTACAGCAATACCGATAAGTGTTTTTTTCATATATGTTGTGTTTGGGTTAATATAATCTTCGCGTATGTAGTATATAATGAGCCGTCTTTTCCCGCTATTGAGACGTCTGTTTAATCACATTCGCCGAGAAAACAATTTTTATTTGCGGCGTTTCGGTGGAATTTGTTTTGAGCACAATATCCCGCTTTATCGCGCCAACGCCCTCCGGACCGTGCGCGAGAGGGTCATATATCGCTTTCAATATCTTTTCTCCGCCCGCGGGAATTGTTATCGTCGTACCGGAACTTTCGTGCATGCCGAATGTAAGGTCGTCTATCTGCCCCTCGGTACA
>CAYIHM010000086.1:0-2546 GCA_964363265.1 uncultured Candidatus Saccharibacteria bacterium | reverse complement strand
TACCGGAACTTTCGTGCATGCCGAATGTAAGGTCGTCTATCTGCCCCTCGGTACACATACAACTCGTGACGCCGGAGAGAATCGTCACGTCTTCCGCGCCCGTATTTTTGAGCGTGTAGAGAGTCGTCACCTTCCCTCCGAAAATATCAATACTGCCGAAATCGTACGAGACCGGCTCTGCAATAACAACAGACGCTACTTCTATTTTTTGCTTTTGCGCCACCTTCTTTTCGTCAGGCGCAAAGAAAAGCGCAACTGCGAGAAGGCCTGCAAGAATCAGTACGCCAATAATGTATTTATTCATTGTGTGTATATAATTTTACTAATCATTTTCCTTCATCAATATCAACCTGAATGACCACTTCCGCTTCAGGCATAGCCTTATCGTTCGTGGGAACAAAAATGGTACGCTTGAACACGCCCTCCGGCTCGCCGTGGAAATTGGGGTCAAACCGCACAGAAAGCTCAGCGCTCTTCCCCGGCAGAACGGAAGCGGGAGAGATTGATGCGGACACGCAGCTGCAACTTGTCGTAATCGTGCCAATTTCAAGAACATCGGTGCCGTTGTTTTGGATAGTGAATACCGTTTTCACCGCTCCGCCGTATTGCGGAATGATTCCGAAATCGTGGAACGCCATATCAAACGCAATGCGGGGGCCTTCTGCCGCGGCCTCTTTCAATTCTCTACTGCTCGCGCCGCCCCGATACGCGCCTTTTTCGGTAAACGGATACTTGTCCTCTTCCCAATGAATCATACCGCCGGAAACACTTTTGATGTTGGTGTAACCGAGCGATTTCATGATGTCATACGCAGTTTTACTGCGCGCACCGCTTCTGCAATAGATGATGATTTCTTTATTTTTTGCGTCTTCGCCAAGACCAATCTTTGCGAGCGATTGCGCCGATAATTCCTGTACTGGCAAAAGAAGCGCGTCTTTGAGATGCACTTCTTCGTATTCCTCGGGGGTACGCACATCAAGCAGAATGATTGATTCGTTGTTCTCTATTTTTTTGACCACATCGCTCGGAGAAATTTCATAAGATGCGACAGAATCACCGTCGTGTTCTTTAGACTCATTCCACGCGCTCTGTGGTTGGTTCCCATTGTTTGGAACAAACAAAGCGACACCAAGCACGGCAAGAAGAATAAATCCTGCGATAATATATTGTTTTTGTATCATTGTGTTTAGTTGTTATTTCGGATAACAGACTGGAGGCGATGCGATTTGTTTTGCGAGAAAGAAAAATGAAACAAAAAGCAGAAAGACACCCAAGATGCCGAATTCACCCCCTCGGAGGGGTAGAAATGCGAGCGTTCCCACACCCCCGAACGTTGCAAAAACGGATGTTAAAATGACGGTCCCGCACGCGGTGCATCCTATGCCAAGAATTCCGCTCGTAATACCCGCAATACCAGTCGCCGCTCCCATTTTCGGCAACATACTTCGCTGTAGCCGCACCATATAAATAATAAACGCCGTGTTGATACCAATCAAAAGAGCGATTGTAATCGTATACGTAGCGGAAAAAACAGTGAAATTCGTGGAAATTGAGCCAAGCAGGCGAAATGCGAATGCAAGTGTTTCGGAAAATGATGCGCCTTCGTTCGTCGCAACCGTAAAGAGAAGCCACGCGTTTGGAGTCAATACGGCAAGCGAGAACGCGACAAACGAAACAACCCCGGAGAGAAGCACATATCGCGGATTCTTGAATACTTCTCGTAGTGCGCGAGTAATCATGGAGTTACTTACTTTCTATTTATCTTTGAGTGCAAGCTCAATCAATTGCTTCACGACCGCGTATGGCTGCGAACCCGAGAGCGGATATTTCTTTCCGCCCTTGGTGACGATGATGCTCCACGGCGTGCCGTTGCCGCCTGTTGCAATTGCGTTATCAAGGTCGTTTTGAATATGCGCGTCATACTTTCCGCTTGCAAGGCATATTGCGAATTGGTTCGCGTCAAGCCCGATTTCGCGCGCAATTTGCGGCAATACGATGTCAATATCTGTCTGATTGTTTGACGGAGAGAGTTCAAAGAATCGGTCGGCGAATTTCCAGAAACCGTCTTGTCCGCTCAATTCCGCCGCGCATTCGGACGCAACTGCTTCCTTTCTTGCTTTTACCGGATGCAGTGAGTCAAGCGGAAAATGCCGCCATACCCACGCAACCTGTCCGTCCTTCCCATATTCATCCATTACTTGTTTCATTGTCGGATGAAACCGCTTGCAGAACGGACATTCAAAGTCCGAGTACTCTACAATCATGACATCCGCATTTGAATTCCCGCGAATGTGGTCTGCGTTAGTAACAGGATTCATCTTTTCAAGTTCGCCGGTATTTTCAATCGTTTCTTCTTCTTTCGGCACACCGCCGGCAACATCTCCACGATTGCTTAGGTATACAGCCCCGGCAATAAAGAGACCTGCAATAACAATAGCAACGGGGACGGAGAAAATCGGTTTCGGCGCTGGGAGTTGTGATGATTGTTGTGATGATTGCGTTTCCATTGAATGTAATTCGTGGAAAACTGATAATATTCGTCAAAC
>CAYIHM010000085.1:0-2585 GCA_964363265.1 uncultured Candidatus Saccharibacteria bacterium | reverse complement strand
CCGGAAAATATTCCTGGTTGCTAGCGCTTAATCCGATGACCGGAGCCATTCAAAGCGCCCGCGCTTCCCTGCTCGGAACAACGCCCGTAAACTGGACGCTGATTGGAATTTCTTTCATCGCTTGCGCGGTATTGTTGATTGCGGGAATATATGTGTTCAAAAAAGTGGAAAGATATTTCGCGGATATAATATAGTTTATAAAATTCATAACGTTAAGAGTCAAAAGTAATATGAAAAAAGATTTTACACAATGGCATAGTGAAAAGACAAAAGTCCATCAATCAGAAAGTTGCGTATTCTTTCACGAACGAGAAATATGGTGGTGTAGGATTGGCCTTAATATCGGATACGAGCAAGACGGTAAAGGTGATAATTTTGCGCGACCAGTAATCATCTTCAAAAAATTTAACAATGAGGTATGCTGGATTATTCCGCTTTCCACAATTTATGCCAATAGAGATAATATCAGAGGCGACACTTTCGTGTCGCCTCGAGGCCGAAGCCGTTTAGAGTTTAAACATAGCAAATATAAATAAAATGTCAAGCAAACCAATCATTGAAATAAAAAACGTAGGGAAGAAATATAACATCATCCATCAGCGTGGCGGGTATGTTGCGTTGCGTGACATACTCACAAATGTTTTCAAAAATCCTTTCCAGTTTGCAAAACATAAAGCAAAGCAAGCCGTGGGACTTGTAAAAAAAGAAGAATTTTGGGCGCTCCGCGATGTCAGTCTGGAGATCAAACAAGGGGAAATAATCGGTATTATCGGAAGAAACGGCGCGGGAAAATCCACGCTTCTGAAAATCCTGACGGGAATCACGCCTCCTACTGAAGGAGAGATCGTTATGCGCGGCAGAACCGCTTCCCTTCTTGAGGTTGGCACCGGCTTTCACCCCGAACTCACCGGCCGTGAAAATATTTTTCTCAATGGCGCTATACTGGGAATGACGAAAAAAGAAATCGCGCGCAAGTTTGATGAGATTGTCGCTTTTTCCGGAGTTGAAAAATTCCTCGATACTCCTGTGAAATATTATTCAAGCGGTATGTATGTGCGCCTTGCTTTCTCCGTAGCTGCCCACATGGAGCCCGACATCCTCCTTGTAGATGAGGTGCTTGCCGTCGGCGATGCTGAGTTCCAAAAAAAATGCCTTGGCAAAATGGAGGAGGTTACTAAGAGTGAAGGTAGGACCATCCTTTTTGTAAGTCACAATATGTCGGCAATTCAGAGGCTCTGCCCAAAAACGGTCTGGTTAGAAAAGGGGAAGGTGAGGGAGTTTGGGAAAACAGAGGAAGTCGTTAACCATTATCTTGATGATGCAAGTGCTCAAACAACCGAAATGAAATGGGAAAAAGAAAATGCCCCAGGAGATAGTGTGGCGATTCTTCATTCCGCTAGAGTCATCAATGATGATAATGAGATTATCCCATTTGCGACCGCAAACAAAAAAATAGGAATAGAATTCACCTACGAAGTGCTAAAAGGTGGGCACACACCAGTCCCAAATATTCATATCTTTACATCAAGGGGTGAGACAGCTTTCATAAGCCACGAGGAGTTTGACGAGAAACTAGGCACAACAGGAAAACATCGCGCAACCATGTGGATACCAGAGAATCTGCTGAATGAAGGGACATACATCGCTGGAATTGCTTTATCGACAATGAGGCCGCTTAAAATTCACTTCTATAAACAAGAGGCTCTCGTATTCAATGTTGTAGAGGATATTATGAACTCTAGACAACTAGACTTTAATCAAAAAATTCCAGGGGTCGTGCGCCCTCGCCTAAAGTGGGAAAATATTCAGATATAAAAAATGAAAGACTATATTAAACAATACATACCAATGAAGTTGTTAAGTGCCTACTATCGTACCTATCGAAAAACATCCCAGATTATCTCCTCACACAAAGACGAGGCGGTAAAATTCAACGTAAATTCAGTCTATAAGGGTCATTTTGGTGTCACCTACCGAGGAGTTATGTGTATTCGCTGCCCCTTTGATTATGTAATGTACCAAATGATTATCTCCGAACAAAAACCCGACCTTATCGTTGAAATAGGCACCAACATCGGTGGCGGGGCTTTATACATAGCTGACTTAATGGAAAACATTGGGCATGGGATTGTGCACACAATTGATATCAAGGATCAATCAAATGCACTTCTCAAGACACATCCTCGCATTAAACTATTCACAAACGGATGGCAAAACTATGACACCAAGGAAGCTACGGGTCTTAAAAAAATATTGGTTATCGATGACGCCTCTCACACATACGAGGATGTACTCGAAACGCTTAATAAATTTGCTCCGCTTGTTTCCTTGGGCTCCTATTTCATTGTGGAGGATGGGATTGTCACTACTCTTGGAAGAGACAAGGCTTTAGACGGAGGTCCACTTCGTGCAAGCAGAGAGTTTCTTCAGTCAAACCCCGAATTTGAAATTGATAGAAAATACTGTGATATGTTTGGAAAGAATGCAACATTCAACCCAAATGGCTACCTAAAGAGAATAAAATAAAATGTCTAAAGTATTTATAGGAATGACCACATATAATGGTGCGCGCTTTATCAGCGAAG
>CAYIHM010000084.1:0-2698 GCA_964363265.1 uncultured Candidatus Saccharibacteria bacterium | reverse complement strand
ACCGGATCGGGGTCGGTTGACGTAACAATGCCCTACATACAACTCTTGGCGTGTCAGAAGAGTTAGAGGTTTCGGAATCCAGAAGATTGACCTCGGGAAGTTTACCGTATATTTGCGTTATAAGCCGATATCTGGTACACTTCTGCGGTATATGGAGATACAAAAAGAAAAAACGGGCATCATTGACGCGCTCTTCAAGGCAGGAGCGCATTTTGGCTATTCCAAAGCCCGCAGACATCCGTCCACAAAACCGTTCATTTTCGGCGCCAAGAACAAGGTTGAAATACTTGACCTTGAAAAGGCATCAGCAATGCTTGAAACAGCATTGGGGGTTGTCCGCGATCTGGCGCACGATGGGAAAACCATTCTTTTTGTCGGGACAAAGCCGGAAGCGCGCAAGATTGTGGTGGAATTGGCAAGCACTATAGACATGCCTTATGTTTCCGAACGATGGATAGGTGGGACGCTCACAAATTTTTCGGAGATCAAAAAGCGCGTGGCGCGTCTGGAGGAATTGCTTTCCAAAAAAGAGAAAGGTGAACTTGTTGTATATACAAAAAAGGAACGTCTTCTTTTGGACAGAGAAATTGCCAAACTGCAAAAGCATTTTGGAGGCATAGTCTCAATGAAAGAGACGCCAAAGGCGCTTTTTATAATTGATCCTCGCGCCGAACATATCGCGGTGAGAGAAGCAATTGCGCGTAATGTCCCCATAATCGCGCTTGCGTCATCCGACTGTGATATTGCCAAAATCACCTATCCCATAGTGGCGAATGATTCCGCGGCGCAGAGTATCCGATTTTTCGTCGGGGAGGCAGTAACGGCGTATAAGGAGGGAACAGACAACCAGCAACTGACAACAGACAACGGGAATTCGGGTACGGTGAAAGCTGGCGAGGCTACGTAAATTATTCAACGATCTTTATTGTCGGTAGCAAGCAGGAGGTTATAAAGTTACTATGACAGTTTCCACGGAACAAATAAAACAATTGCGGGATGCGACCGGCATATCCGTGATGCAATGCAAAAAAGCGCTTGAAGAGGCCGGCGGTGATGAGGGGAAAGCACTCGTTATTTTGAGGAAAAAGAGCGGGGAGGCCGCGCTCAAAAAAGCCGACCGTACGCTTGGCGCGGGCGTCGTCGTTTCTTATGTGCATGCTACCGGTACTACAGGCGCGATGATTGAGCTTTTATGTGAAACGGACTTCGTCGCTAAAAACGAAGATTTCAAAAAATTGGCATATGATATCGCGATGCATATCGCCGCGACCAACCCGGAATTTTTAAAAACGAGCGACATTACAGAAAAGGATAAAGAAAGCGCGCGAGCTGTTTTCACGGAAGAGGTTGAGCGGTCAGATAAACCGGCTGATATAAAAAAGAAAATGCTACAGGGGAAGCTGGACGGGTATTTCAAAGAGAAGGTTCTTTTGGAGCAGCCGTTTATCAAGGACCCCGAGAGCACCATCGGCGGTCTTATAGAACAAGCGGTACAGAAATTCGGAGAGAAAATTGAACTCGCGAAGTTTGCTCGGTTTTCCATCTAACGGCCTTTCGCGCACAGCGCGTATTGTATGTATACCATCGGTTCCATCGCAATTATTTCGTTTGCAGAGATCGTTGCGGCGATTGCGTTTCGTTCGTGGCAATTGCGCCGCGGAAGTATTGACGCTGAAGCGCATTCGGATGGTCCTCTTGGTGTCGCGGACCATGCGGTACGTATTCAGCGACACGCAATGATGCACGCCATCGTGCACGGCAAGCGCCTCGCTCCCGTCTTAGCGGATCTATTTTACAGGACTCGGTCGTTTGTCGCGCGTAAGACAGGAGCTGTGAAGTTGATGGACCTCGTGCACGGGCGTATGCCGCATCAAAATGGGAACGGTACAGCGCCCTCTCTCTATCTCAAGGATATTACGGAGCACAAGAATGGTATTCGTAAAAAATGGGAAAAGAGATAGGTGGAGGCTGGGATTGATTAATATCATCCTCGGCTAACCAGTGGACAAACATTCCATAATTCCGGCTACGAAACATCACTTCGCGCTCACTGTGTCCCGATACAGTTCGCGCCACACCTTGTTTCTCGCCCGAAATTCTGAAATTTTTATATCTAAGTGTTAGCCGGGGGATGGTATAAGGAGTTTCTTCGGCAATTGTATACCAGCGGCAACCCAATCTGTGGTATACTAATAAAATGGAGAAGAAAATATGCACAGAATGCGGTGGTTTGTTGAAACGATGGGCACAGGCTTATTGTTCCAACCATTGCCAGGCAAGGTACCAATATAAAAAGTACATAGAAAAATGGAAAAGTGGGTCTGTAAATAATGGTCTGGGTGTTTCCACGAAGAATATATCAAAACATCTGAAGCGCTATCTTCTGGAAATGGATGGGGCAAGGTGCTCACTTTGCGGATGGAACAAGAGGCACCCGGTCACTAAAGTTATTCCGGTAGAAGTTGATCATATGGACGGTAATTCTGAAAATAACGCGGAAGGTAATTTACGGTTGTTGTGCCCGAACTGTCATGCCCTAACACCGAGTTTTAGAAATCTAAATAGTGGGAAGGGGAGAATTTGGAGAAAGGGAAAGCAGAGTTAGTGATACCGTGAACGCACAACATACTATTGTAGTTATTATTGCCACCCTAGCTCAGTTGGTAGAGCAGCTCACTTGTAATGAGCAGGTCGTCGG
>CAYIHM010000083.1:0-2734 GCA_964363265.1 uncultured Candidatus Saccharibacteria bacterium | reverse complement strand
ACCCAAGTTTTGATCCAGACCAATTGTCCATAAAGGAGAATTCCTTGGTCTTTAGTGACGTTATGTGAAAATCATGAAGAAAATCTTCAATATTTCTGTAAAATTCCTCGAGCTGACTCCCATCTACGGTGATACCAGAGCCAATGGTTATGTGCGGAATCCATGCAGTAAGCGCCCCTTGGGAATTTGTAATTCTTGAAAGACTTTCTTGGACATCGCGTATCTCCATCGTTGACTCCTTGTCAAAATATGAAACTATTGAGAATTTATACATAAGCAAAGTATATCTCAGTCGTGGGGTTTAATCTGTTCTGGAACACTCTAATACTTAACCATACCTGCGGACCGTATTCCTAATCGCACTCTTTCTCCCACACATGGCGGAGGCGGAGAGATTCGAACTCTCGGTGGGTTGCCCCACACCACCCCCTCACCAGTGCGGAGACGGCGAGATTCGAACTCGCGAGAGGTTTCCCCCTACTCGCTTTCCAAGCGAGCGCACTAGACCGCTATGCGACGTCTCCGCACTGGTGAGGGACAGGCTTTCCAAGTTTACCCCGTACCAATTTCATTTTGTTGATACTAAAAAATAGAGAGCGACATCACGCATACTAATACTTTACTCATTCTTTTTCAAATTGGTGCGGGGGATGCGCCTTAAACCACTCAGCCACTCCTCCGCCATATGTAGGGATTGCGATTTACAATACAATTACTTCACCCTTGTGTAAATCTAGAACAATCTCTGCGCACCAAGACCGTGTCGTCGCATTATAAAAGAAATATTGCGGTTAAGTATATCAGAAAAACCAAAAATTGCGACTGATCATCAAACACTGCTCGCACTACACACATACATCAAAATCCCCCTATAGGATGATTTTGATGTATGTGTGTAGTGCGTAATATCGCACAAAAAATACGATTGTGTTCAAACTTTAAAAAAATAAACCTACTCGCGTAACGCTTTGACGCGTTCTTCCATCGGCGGGTGAGTCATAAAAAGTTTTGTAAGACCATTCCGTCCAGCAAATGGATTCGCGATAAAAAGATGCGCGGTGGCATTGTTTGCGCGACGCATTGGAATACCAGCGTGGGAAATTTTCTCAAGCGCGGAAGCAAGCCCTTCGGGATATCGTGTGAGAAGCGCGCCGGATGCGTCCGCCAAGAATTCGCGTTTGCGCGAAATCGCAAAGTGAATTAACTGGGCGATGATCGGCGCCAAGATTGCAAGCACTACGCCGATAATCATCAAAATTGCGCCCCCGCGGCTATCGCGATCTCTCCCGCCTCCCCATAATGTGCTCCGAAGAAAAAAGTCGGAAAGAAGCGCGACAAAACCCACAAGTACAACAACAACGGTGGAAACGAGCATATCGCGATTGCCGATGTGAGAGAGTTCATGGGCGAGCACGCCTTCTAATTCCGTCTTATCCAACATATCCAAAAGTCCCGTCGTTACCGCAACGACCGCGTGTTCCGCATCACGGCCTGTTGCAAACGCATTCGGTGATGGATCGGAAATAATAAATACGCGCGGTTTCGGCAGCCCTGCCGTGATCGCCAAGTTTTCAACCACTCTGTGCAATTCCAAAAACTGCACGCTATCTGCCTCATGCGCACCCGCGGTCGCGATGACCAATTTGTCCGAATACCAATACGCGCCCACATTCATTACCAGAGCGAAAATAATCGCAATGTATAAAATCCCCTGTGCATCAAGAATGTATGAAAATGCCCAACCAATGCCAATCACCACGCCAAAAAACGCGGTCATCAAAAACCATGTTTTTCTGATATTTGCATCTTTATGGGTGTATAGCGTTGCCATATGTTTTCAGCGCGCGAAACTCGCGCCCGCCGCGATGATGCTGTTTAACCTTTGCGAAAATACATCAAGCGTGCCGTCCTTGCGCGCGTAAAAAAGAGCGCGGAGAAGGAGGAGTCCTTCTTCATATGCTTCCGGACTGCGCATCGTCCGCAAATACGCAAGTGTCTTTTGCGCCAACACAAACGAATCGTCGTATCTCTTTTCGTCTCCCGCTTGCGCCGCACGCGCGCATCGCATCACATCCGCTCCAAGGTTTCTGAAATAAAATTGCGCATTTCTGTCATTCATATACTTCATAGACCGATATCGGGGATGAGCGTTTTCACAATCTCCTTTATTGCTTCGCGCAACGTCTTATCTCCAATCTCCATACTACGATTCCCCTGCGTAGGGCGGACATTGATAAGCGACACGTATTCAAGCGCCGCGTCTCCGCGCTCGTCGGGATATATGTTAAAACCCCACACATCTTCCTGCGCCGACCCATCGGCGAGAAGCACGACATTCGCATCCATATGCCATTCTCCACCGAGCGCGATTATATTCCGCTTCACGTCCACAGCGCCTTTCACCATTGTTGTATACCAATGCTGTGCCGTCTCACGGACATCCGCAAGCGAGATTGTATCACGCACAATTTTTATATTGCTCTTTTCTTGTTCGATCATACGAAACGAACGGTTAGAAACTCACTTTTACCGGATTTTTCGCCGCTTCTTCGCCTTCTCCCAATTCAAAGAATTCCATTTTCGCGAATGAGAATGCGCTTGCGATCACATTGGATGGAAATGAATCAACTTTGATATTCAAGTCGCGGACATTGCCGTTGTAGAAACGGCGCGCGGCTTGGATTTTGTTTTCCGTGTCGGAGAGTTCGCGCTGGAGTTCCAAGAAATTGGTATT
>CAYIHM010000082.1:0-2743 GCA_964363265.1 uncultured Candidatus Saccharibacteria bacterium | reverse complement strand
CGCTATTTAAAAAATTAGCCTCGTAATTCCTATTTTATAATCCCCGCGGGGCGTACGCGGCGCGGCTTTTTCTATCTCACCCCATAGCGTTTGCGAACCACGCTTTATTTTGATACGATTACGGTATGAGAAAACAGCAGAAAAAAATTATTCTTATTTCCACAAAAAAGGGTTCTTACAAAACCACTATTTGGTATGACACAAAGGATAAGGCGTATCTCGCCAAAGTTCCAAGTTTGCCCGGGGTCGCAACATTCGGGAAAACTTTTGCCACCGCTAAAAAAATGGCAAAAGACGCGATAGAGCTTCACTGTGACTGTTTAATTACTGAAGGGAAAGTGGTTGTGGACGATAATAATCTGGCAATAGGAAAAATTCCACGCTCGCGAGTTCTCTCGCCTATTTCCTCGACATCTTCAAAAAGATTCGCATGAGCATTGTTCCGATCGTTACCGCGCGAATACTCACCAAGGCTCTCTTCAAGGGGGGCTTTAAAATTGTCCGCCAAACAGGAAGCCATATTAGATTGCAGCACACGACCGATTCGCGCAGGTACGCAACCATCCCTTATCACGCGCAAGATATTCCGCGATGGCTACTTAAAGAAATATTGAAACAGGCGCGCCTTTCGCTTGATGAGTTGAAGATTTTGTTAAAGAAATAAGCAAATTTTATTTATTTCACCCCATGTCGTTTCCGTATCTCTTCCAGTTCCTTTTGCTCTTCCTCCTCTTTTTTCTTTTTCCCCGCCTCCCCTACCGCGCGTAATTCCGTGTCGGAAAGCTTTGAGAGTTTTTGTACGCGAGACGACATTTTTTCCGGTGTATTGATGTCAGGATTTTCAAGCGCACTCTCTAAAAGAGCGTGCAGAATCCAACCCAAGCGTGGCCCGGGTTTTTCGCCAGTTATTTCCATAATTTTTGCGCCGTCAATTTTAAGCATTCCCACGGACACCGGCGCGCGCATCGCTTCCTCAATCATGGAGTGATATTTGCGGAGGCGATAAGGCGTTTCTTTCGGGCGGCCCATTCCTATTCGGTCGCACGCGCGCACATTCATAAGGTCCCACACGAGTTCGGAACCGACATTGGAAACAATGCGCCGTACCGCGGAGAGCGTAATCTTTTCAATATCGCTGAAAAAAAGATGATAGCGTACCAGCTTGGAAACATTTTCAATAATTTCTTTCGGATATTTGAGGCGCGTGAGAACCGCGCGCGCAACGCGTCCGCCCACGACATCGTGTCCGTAGAATGTCCAATCGTTTTTTTCTTTTGACCACCGCCGTGTCTCGGGTTTGGAAACATCGTGAAGCATTGCGGCCAACCGCACCTGAAGCGGCCACCCGCGGTCTGCGGAGTGCTGGAGCGCGCGGAGGTTGTGCTCCCACACCGCGTAGATATGGTCGCCATTTTGTTCCACGTCAATCCCCTGCTCTAATTCAGGGACGATATGCGAAAGTATGCCGAGTTTGTGCGCCAAAATCACTCCATCCATAGGGCGGGACGACATAAGGATTTTTGAGAATTCATCCCGCACTCTTTCACGTGAAACATTTTCCAGCTGTTTCACGTTGTTTTTTATGGCCTTTTCTGTCGCAGTGTCTATCGTGAAACCAAGTTCGGAAGCGAAACGCACGGCACGAAGTATGCGCAGGTAATCCTCCGCGAAACGGGTCTCCGCGTCCCCCACTGTCCTTAAGACTTTGTCCTTTATATCTTCTTGTCCTTTATAAAGGTCAATGACATGTCCTTTATCTGTATCGTATGCGATGGCGTTTATCGTGAAGTCGCGTCTTTTGAGGTCATCTTCCAGTTTGTCGCTGAAATGCACGGTATCCGGACGGCGGCCGTCGGTGTACTTTCCTTCTATACGGAAAGGCGTTACCTCCACCACCTTGAGCGTTTCATCTGAAACATCCTCATTTACCACCCCCACAGTACCATAATCATTCTCATAGAAAGAATGCTCAAAAAGCTTTTGTATTTGCTCGGGTGTTGCGTTGGTGGTAATGTCCCAATCCTTTGGTTTTTCTCCTCGTATCAAGTCACGCACACAACCGCCTACCAAATAAGCCTGAAAACCGTTGTTTTGTAAGGTTTCCGTTACCCGCGAAACTTCTTTGGGGATGTTAAACATACTTTTAACCTTTTCGTCGTGGTATTTTTGAATTGACTAAATGTGTAAGCGTTATCTGGGAATGGTATTATTTAAACCACTCTTTCAGATTTTTTGGCCAGCCGAGAAGAAGGAGAAGTGCCAACGGCGCGCCGATATTTGCCCACCGTTCTACGAAATCCCAAACAGGGTCGCCAATGAACGGCATAATGTGCATAAACGCCGTCCACGATGTCCAGATTGTCGCCCAGAGCAAAACTATACGAACCGGTTTGAATAACACAATCAACGCGACGATTACATCAAGTATGCCGACTGCAAGAAGGAGTTGCGCGGCAAGTCCGGCATCCCAACCGCCGAAATCCATTATCCACTGAATCCATTTTTCTTTTCCTTGCAACGCAAAGACACCATGACCGAAAAATGTACCGAAAATGGCGACTCGCAAAACCCATTCAATGACTTTCGTATTGCTCATAAAATGCAAATTTTAATTGCTAAAATTTTTTTCCTGTTTCAACACGGTTCGGCTTCGCTCACCACAAGGCGCTCAGTGCGGGCAAAAGTAAAATTTTGTTTTCAGCCCATTAATCGACGCGCTTCATACAGATTAGAAATTATATTT
>CAYIHM010000081.1:0-2822 GCA_964363265.1 uncultured Candidatus Saccharibacteria bacterium | reverse complement strand
AGACAAACGCATTGCGGAGATTGAAACGGCGATGGCCTTGCCGGATTTTTGGTCTGATAAGATGGCGGCGCAGGCGATGATCAAGGAATTGGGGGAATTGAAAGATATGCGCGAAGGGGTTGGCAAATATGACAAGGGTGACGCGGTGCTCACCATTATTGCGGGGGCGGGCGGTGATGACGCGGAAGATTTCGCGCGGATGTTGCGCGAAATGTATGAGAGATATTTCGCGCGCCGCGGGTGGGGCGTGCGTGTTTTGCACCAAAATGAGAACGATCACGGCGGATATCGCAATCTTACGCTAGAGGTATCCGGCAAGAATGCGTATGGCACGCTCAAAAACGAATCGGGCGTGCACCGGCTTGTGCGTGTCTCCCCTTTTTCCGCGAAAAGCTTGCGGCATACCTCGTTTGTGCTTGTTGAGTTTATCCCAAAGTTTGAAAAGGCGAGCGCGCGGGAGATGGAAATCTCCGAGCAGGACCTTCGCGTGGAGTTTGCGCGGTCTTCGGGGCCCGGCGGGCAGAATGTGAACAAACGCGAAACGGCGGTGCGCGTTGTGCATATCCCGACGAACATCGCCGTGCATTGCGATTCGGAACGCAGTCAGCTGCAAAACCGCGAGATCGCTATGGACATTCTTCGCGGGAAACTCTATAAAAAAATAGAAGAGGATAGAAAAAAAGAGCAGGAAGGAATGTATATTTCCAAGACAATGGAGATAGAATGGGGCAATCAGATACGTTCCTATGTGCTTCATCCCTATCAAATGGTAAAAGACCACCGCACGGATGTGGAGGTGCGCAACACAGATAGGGTGTTGAAGGATGGGGATTTGGACGAGTTTATTGAAGCGGAAAAAGCGTTATAAATTGAGCTAATTTTTAATTGACCCTGGATTAATTGACCTTGAATTACGAAACGCTGGTTAGTGTTTTATGTTTTTAAAATGTTACACATTTCCGCGACCGCGGAAATGTGTAACATTTATAAATTCATCTTATTTTCATTTTTCATATGATTGAGTTCTGTAATTCAAGGCAATTGACCAAATGGAGAGAAAATGTGGTATGATTAGAATATTGTGGCATTAAGAATTGTCTAGAAATTAGGATTTAGGATTTAGAAATTGCGAGTTTTGCGAACTCTATGATTTACTTTGACAAAGTTTCAAAAAAATATTCGGACAACACTATCGCGCTTGACGATGTTAGCTTTTCTATCGCGCCGGGAGAGTTCGTTTCTATCGTTGGACATTCCGGCGCGGGCAAGACGACATTGCTCAAAATGCTTTTGGCGGAAGAGAGGCCGAGCGAGGGGGCGGTTTTTTTTGAGTCTACCAATGTGCACGAGGTTCCGCGCACGGAAGTGCCGGCGCTCCGTCGCCGCATAGGAACCGTTTTTCAGGATTTCCGTCTTCTTCCGCAGAAGACCGCGTATGAAAATATAGCATTCGCGATGGAGGCGGCCGGACGCACCGACGAGGAGATAGCCTCCGATGTGCCGCAGGTGTTGGAGCTTGTGGATTTGGGCGAGAAGATATGGAATTTTCCTTATCAGCTCTCCGGAGGGCAGCGTCAGCGCGTTGCAATCGCGCGCGCCATCATCAATCAGCCCGATGTCCTTATCGCCGACGAACCGACTGGCAACCTTGACCCAATCAACACGCACGAGATCGTGCAGATATTGCGCAAGATCAATGATCTCGGCACGACGGTCATCCTGACCACGCACAATAAGGGTGTCATTGATTCGCTCGGCAAGCGCGTGATCACAATGGACGCGGGGAGGGTGATACGGGATGACAAGGAGGGGAAGTATATTTTGTAGCGAAGCTGTAAAATGAGTTTTTAATTTTTAATTTCCCACTATGTTTTGGGTCAACACAAAAAGAATAATGCGTTCCGGGTTCGTGAATTTTTGGCGCAACGGCGTCGTGTCTTTTGCCGCGGTGCTCATTATGACCGTGACTCTTTTTACGCTTGGTATGCTTTTGTTTATGGGCGCGCTTATGGAGAGTTCTCTGGAGCAGATCAGAAGCAAGGTGGATATCAATATTTATTTCACGCTGGACGCCCCTGAGGACGACATCTTTTCCCTGAAAGCAACGATAGAAACGCTCCCCGAGGTTGCTTCAGTAACCTATATTTCGCGCGATGACGCGCTTGCAAATTTCCGCGATCGGCATAAAAACGACCAGCTGACACTGCAGGCGTTGGATGAGCTTGGCGAGAATCCGCTCCCCGCGTCTTTGGGAATTAAGGCGAAGGAGGTGTCGCAATACGAGGGTATCGCGACATTCCTTGAAGGACAAAGCGCTATCTTGCAAGCAGATGCCCGCATTGTGGACAAGGTGAATTATCAGCAGAACAAGGTCGCCATTGACCGGCTTACGAAAGTGATAGACGGTGCGCGTAAGATCGGTTTTGCCACGACACTTTTCCTTATTCTTGTTTCCGTCGTTATCACATTCAACACAATTCGTCTTGCCATTTACACCGCGCGGGAAGAAATAGCGGTGATGCGGCTGGTGGGCGCGGAGAACCGCTATATTCGCGGGCCGTTCATCATAGAAGGCGTGATGTACGGGCTCTGTTCCGGCATCATCGCGCTTATCCTCCTGTATCCTATGACGCTTTGGCTTGGGAAGACGACGGAGAATTTTTTCGGCGGGCTTAATGTGCTCGCGTATTATGCGGATAATTTCGGACAAATATTCCTGATTATTATGAGCACGGGAATTGTGCTTGGTGTTGTTTCAAGCTACTTGGCGGTGAGGAAATATTTGAGAGTGTAAGAAAAAGTAATGGGTAAAAAGTGTATAT
>CAYIHM010000080.1:0-2830 GCA_964363265.1 uncultured Candidatus Saccharibacteria bacterium | reverse complement strand
GGGTATGCTAAAATAAATTACATTTACCAGCGACCGCTGGTAAATGTAATTTTTGGTAAATGAGGATTTTACATTTTTACCAAGGCGCAACCGAGATTTTTGGCGAAATGCGAAGAGATTAGTCGGGGATGGTATTAGACAAACATCAACGGCCGTTGATGTTTGTCTAAACATTCGGACAAGGCTGACCCGTCTTGGTTGTCTTGTACCACCTCCAACTAACCCTTGTTGTAATCCCCAAATTTTTTTGTTCAAATCACTGGTCTTGTGAGCATCCGGTCGGAACCGGTTAATTAGATATGGTATTATTCAAGTAGTTCGAGTCGAACGCCGACGACACCGTACTTCTGCTCCTCTTCGTCAGAATAGAACTGTTTTATTTGCGTCAAAAGGAAATCACGACTGTCCTCACCAAATAGAGATGGATCGTGGTCTGCAAAAAGTTCTTTGAAGGTTTGGTAGCGCAACAGCCCCTTCACTTACAGTAGTCACACTGTTTTCCGGCTTATCATTCTCACTGAAAACAATCTGGTCGCCAAGCGCAATCTGCTGGCGCTTCTCATCAAAAAGACGGGACTCAATCACTTTCTTTCTTAATGCGATGTTGTTGTATGGCCCGTAGCCAGTTTCATTTGGTACTCTTGCATATAGTGACTTATTTTATACCAAAAAATCATTTATTCACCTTATTCACTTTATTCATAATAACGCGGCAATATCCGCTTGGCTTATCGGAGCTCCAGCACCCACAAAGACATATCTTTTTTGTTCGTGAAGAACAGATAACGCTCGTCATCGCTCAAAAAAGGATTTACCGCATCTATGTTGCCGGCACCGAATTCTTTGGGGTTCGCCAAGAAAAATGCGGCGCCTGTCGCTGTGTCTATTTTCCAAAATACATCAGAGAAAGAGACGGACCCTTGATACCACGCGTCCGGATATTCAGCCCTTGGAACAGATGGCGGAATAGCACAGTATGCGAACACATCGTCTTTTGCCCACACGCATTTTTCAGGAAGTGTTGGGAGGAAGACACTTTTTGATTCAGCGCTTTTGGTGTCGTACAAATAAAGAAGGAAGCCGCCTCGCGTGCTTGCGGAATATAGCACTCTCGTCCCATCGCCGTTTACGAGCGTAGTAAGACCGTTCACCCCCCCGAATATTTTAATAAGACCCCCCTGCTTTTTGCTTGAAATGGAATACAAATAGCCCGGGACATCAAAAGATGCTTTTGTCGTGAGAAAGATGTTTTCTTCCGTTGCCCATTGTGCCAGCCACTCGGAAAAAGGAAAAGCAAACAAAATAGTTTCTTTTTCCCCACTAAGTGGAACAGAGATGCCCGTCGCGCCCGCGGAACCCTTCGTCATATAAAACAGTTTGCTTTTGTCGGGAGAAAGCGTAGCCGCAAAAATGTTGTTCGGCAAAAAAGACCCGCGGATTGCTCCCACCCCTCCATCCTCGCCGGCAGGAAGCACTTTTCCGATAAACGTTTCAATTGTCGCATTGTCTTCTTTAAGATAACGCGCGAGCACAGTCTCTGCACCATTTCCCCACATAGCTTCGTACACCTTTGGAATGGTGGTGTTGGACAAGCGCGTTTGCTTCATCGTGTCCACGCGCGTGTCGTATACATTGCCCGTCGCGCGGTCCATATAGCGAACAACGGTCGCGCGAAGAAGTGTTGTTGTGCCGGTGTCGGAAACAAGGGTCGTCGTCGCGGCGGCACCGGCGATCGGCACTGGAGTTATTTGACGCAGAATGGGCAGCGCGGGCGGCATACCGTTCTCCAGGAGACCTGATTTTTTTTCTCCGCCCGAAAATCCGCCCGGTGTGTCCGACGAAGGAAAACCAAATGGCAAAAAAGAATCAAAAGTATTTTGCCCCGCGCTATCTCTGCCGACGAAAAACCACACAAGTCCACCGGCGAGGATGATAAGTATAAAAACGACAACCAATATCAGTAAAAATTTTTTGTTTCCCCAATTCATACATTAATTAAGCACATTTTTCGCAGGAACCTCAACATCCCAATGATTTCCCTCGTTTGTGTATATGGCGCCGCTCGGACTTTTGTATTGCGCTGTCCCAAACAAAGGATTAGGAATTTTCTCATACCCCTCTATTGTACTATCCACCAATGGATTTCCAGTGGCTATATCAACCTTATACCCATTTTCATGAGACGCCGAACTCTCGGTTGAATGCGTCGTCTCCGTTCCACCCGTGACGACCACGCAATCCTTACAGGCAACGGACTTACTTAGGGAGGATATTTCATCTATGGTTGTCTGTTGCATCCCGTTTAGGCAGGTTGGCGGGCAGGCGGCATTTGTTTCGACACCGGCTGCGGAAAGCTCGTTTCGCACATCCGCATCGGTCTTCGTGCTTTGCAGAACAGTCGGTGTTTGTTGCGGTGTTCCCCCAGCTGCCCCGGTACCCGAAGGCGCAGGCGCCGTGACCTGCTGGAGCGACAAGCTTGAGTTCACGAATTTTGGATTAATAGTGCCGAGGAGAATATAGGAAACGAGCGCGAGGAGAAGTCCGCCGATCGCAGCCCAAATTCGCTTTTTTGCTTCCGCTTTCGTGTCAATAACGGCGCTCGTTATGTATTCAATCCCGCCGATCACCAGCATAATAACCGCGAGTACGCCGGCAATGCCGACACCTATTTCATAAAGCCGTTTAAAATACGCACCAGGGTCCACACCTTCCGACGGAATGCCGGGGAGCGGCTCCAAAAGGGTGTATCCATGCGCGCTGCCGGCAATCAAGAAAAAGAACACTAGCAAAGGAACGCCCGAGGAAAACAGAGGGTAAAAGAATGATGTAT
>CAYIHM010000079.1:0-2878 GCA_964363265.1 uncultured Candidatus Saccharibacteria bacterium | reverse complement strand
AAAATGGGAAAGCTGTACTGCTCCTGTAAGGAGAGATAAGCGTATTCGCGGTCCTACCGAGGGCATATCGTAGCGAAGCGGAAATATGCCCTCGCGGCGCATCCGTTTGCAGCTGTAAACGGGAACAAGGAATCGAAATGGTTAAGCTTGTCGCAACGAGCCTTTGGCGAAGTGCCAGTCTAGAGCCTACAAATTCGGAGGCCTCACCTCCGAATTGGTGATTTTACGGCGCAATTAGCGGAATCGTGCTTGTCGCAGTATTTTATGCTGTTTCATAGGGGTTTCCAATGGTTACACTTTGAAAGACTGAGCGTACGCACACGGGCAGGATGACAGTATAGTAATTTGTTTTTGCGGTGAAATTTGCTATAGTGCAAGGGCGGTTAGCTGTTTTGGCTGCTCGTGAATAGTAACACGCTGTGAGTATGATGAGGTGGTAAAGAAGAAAATATTGGGCGGTTAGCTCAGTTGGTAGAGCAATCCGTTTACACCGGAAAGGTCGTGGGTTCAAGTCCCTCACCGCCCACAAACGAAGCGAAGCGGAGTGCAGTGGGCGGTGGCCTAGCTCCGCTACTGCGGAGCGTCAGGCGGACTTGAAGCCCGGTTGAGATATTTTGAAGTGCGAAGCACGAACAAAATATCCAACCGCGGGTACTGAACATGTAATGTTCAAGTCCCTCACCGCCCACAAACGAAGCGAAGCGGAGTGCAGTGGGCGGTGGCCTAGCTCCGCTACTGCGGAGCGTCAGGCGGACTTGAAGCCCGGTTGAGATATTTTGAAGTGCGAAGCACGAACAAAATATCCAACCGCGGGTACTGAACATGTAATGTTCAAGTCCCTCACCGCCCACAGACACAAACATCACGAAAAACGCGCCGCGTTTTTGGCGCGCCGTGTTTTTCGTAATCGACCGCGAAACTACATCGTTGCAGTGCCTGAAGAAGCGCAGGACTTGCAATTCTGACGATGCGTCGCGATCTCGTAGATTGCGGCGATGCCCACGAGTACATAAATGACCCGTGATACCACTGCCGACATACCGCCGAAGAGAGTTCCGATTTCCCAACCGAATATGCCGAGCAAGAGCCAATTCAATCCCCCGATGACGAGAAGAATGAACGCGACCATATGAAGAGATTTCATAATTTTATGGTGCGAAAAGATAATAAATAATAGCGTGTATTGCGCTCGACCCACGCAGTACAGTTGAAGGAAACTTTCTGTACATATTGTATCAAATAAGTGCAGGAATACCATTGGTAGCTTTACGCCACAGTAGCGGGTAATATTTTTCTATACCGGTAATAATTATGATAATGTATATGTATATGAAGAGGTTTACGCGCAAAAAGGAGGACTTTGTCTGTGAACAATGCGGAGTGCGAGTGGAGGGAAACGGCTATACCAATCATTGCCCAGCGTGTTTGTGGTGTAAACATGTTGATATAAACCCTGGGGATCGCGCCGCGCAGTGCGGCGGGTTGATGGAACCTATTGGCGCGGAGGTCGGCGGCGGAGAATACGCTCTTTTGCATCAGTGCGTTGCGTGCGGATTTGAGCGTAAGAATAAAGTTGCGAAGAACGATGAATTGAATGAAGTGATGAAACTTCTCGGCATCGCGTAAGAATATATGAACGAAAAAAATATCCCGATACTTTACGAAGACAAATATGTGCTGGTTATAAATAAGCCGGCTGGCATTGCTGTACATAGAGATGGGAGAAGCGATGAGTATACGATTGCCGATTGGGTTGTAGCGCGATATCCGGAAACAAAAAACGTAGGTGAGCCGGCGCGATATTTAGGAAAAGAGGTTGCCCGCCCCGGAATAGTGCATCGGCTTGATAAAGACACATCCGGGGTGCTCGCAATAGCGAAAACACAGGAAGCATTTGATTTTTTAAAAAAACAATTCCAAGGGCGCACGACAAAGAAATGTTATCGCGCGTTTGTGTATGGCACCGTGGAAGGGCAGAGTGGAGTGATAGAAAAACCGATCGGACGGAGCATGAGAGATTTTCGTCAATGGTCTGCCGAGCGCGGCGCGCGCGGCACGATGCGCGAGGCGGTTACGAAATACAAGGTACTCAAACGAGGCATTTTTATCAAACACTCGGTGTTTGATAAAAATGAGAAGGATGAGAGATTTTCTTATCTTGAGCTTTCTCCAAAAACGGGACGCACGCATCAGATCCGCGTGCATTTGAAATCCATAAATCATCCAATAGTGTGCGACAAGCTCTACGCGCCAAAACGTCCTTGCGCGCTTGGATTTGAACGACTCGCCCTGCACGCTTTCTCCATTGAGTTTTCTTTGCCCGATAATTCTTACGTATCCGTGGAGGCACCGCTTCCTAACGACTTTGAAACTGCCGTTGCGCTACTTGAGTAGGTATGGTAAGATGCGTGACATTATATGCAGATGGGAAACATACAAATATCTCCAGTGAATATGGAGCACCGCAAATCTTTAGATATTCGCCCGGGCGATACTGTGCGTGTGTGGTCAAAAATTGAGGAGAAGGGCAAGACGCGTCTTCAGGCGTTTGAAGGCCTTGTATTGGCGCGAAAACACGGCACAGAGAACGGCGCAACTTTTAC
Source organism: uncultured Candidatus Saccharibacteria bacterium (assembly GCA_964363265.1). Classification (GTDB taxonomy): domain Bacteria; phylum Patescibacteriota; class Minisyncoccia; order Phycocordibacterales; family JBBUEZ01; genus JBBUEZ01. Next base: position 275 of record CAYIHM010000079.1, on the reverse strand, counting down.
CGTACGTAAAATGGCGAGCGGTGTCGGCGTGGAGCGTATTTTCCCGCTTTATTCTCCAAATATTGATAAAATTGAACTGGTGCGCCGAGCGAAAACACGCCGTGCAAAACTTTACTATATCCGCGATAAAGCGACGAAGGAGATTCGCCGAAAAATGAAATCCCTCGGCTCTTTCTTTTCATACGCGGACGAAGTGACGGAAGAGAAAAAACCGAAGATGGAAGAGGCCGCACAATCTGAAAATGTAGACGCACAAGAAATAGAAGGGGAAAAAG
>CAYIHM010000078.1:0-2880 GCA_964363265.1 uncultured Candidatus Saccharibacteria bacterium | reverse complement strand
CAAAAAAGGTGACCCAAACTGGGTCAGGAATATTTACCTGCGGCCGTCGCTTGTTTCAATCATTGAAACTGGCGGATTCGCGGGCGCCTTGATTCTACTTTGGCGGTATTGGTAACATGTCGCCAAGTAATGCCGTCCCGCCGTCCCTCGTGGACGGCATTTTTTTATTTCCTTAAATGTAACACATTTCCGCGACCGCGGGAATGTGTTACATTCTTTCATTCTTTCAAAATAGAGATATTGCGGCGTGTAGAAGTCAAACTTCTACAACTTCTGCAATTTACTCGAATGTAACTGGTATACGAAGCGCGTCATCATGCTCCGGCAGTCCCGATGGATTATCTTTTTTTAACACAACAAACCCGCTCTTTGCGCCTTTCGCGTCAAATTGCACCTCCGCGCTAAACGGTACAAATTCTTCCGTCATCCATTTCGCACCGCGCGGGTTGTTGGGGTCGCTTCCAGCCGTTGCGATGCCTGACGCAATCTCATTGCCGCTGTCGTCAAAAATGGCGACCGGAAATGATCCCTCAAAGAACCAAAAACCTCGCGCCTCGCCCGCGACGACAAGAGGGCTTGCAACCCTCTCATTGGGACGCGGGACCGCAAGACGAATGAGGCCGCGTTTTTCAAGTTCGTTGCCGATGTCTTGCGTAAATGTCTTCCCTTCTTTGGAAACGCACATTGCCGGATATGATTCCAGGATCGCGTTGCCGGCCCGCACGCATTCCCCAAACGAGGTGACGGGCGCGAATCCTCTTTTTTGCTGTTGTTTAACAGTCTGGACAATGGCGCCGCCAATTCCCGCAATAACAAGCACGCCGAGCAAAATGAAAAAAATAGAGCGTTCGGATATCATATACGACAGTATACCGTATTCCACTTTGAATTACGAAATGCAAAAATCCAGCATCTCCTGACAAATCGCAAAAGTAACACCAATCCACGACCGTGGATTGGTGTGACTTTTGACATTATGGGCGGGCGTTTGTTTTGTATGCTTCCCACAAGTTATTTTTGCGCACTATGATCCAGTCAACCGGCTCGTCCCACTTTTGTTTTGAAATTAGAGATGGAGGCATTTGTGATATATCCGCAATTCCTATTCTGAGCCATACGGAAGGAACCATTGAAAGAAACCTGCAAATGCGAAAACCGCGGCGCGTATCTACAATACCAAAAGCTGAGGGAAGACAAATGTTTGACCGAAGTAAAAAAGTGCGCCAATGAATACAAGCAAAAGAATGCCGTACAAAATATGTCGCGGATGCTGACGGCGGATTTCAATAAATATGTTGAGAAAAAGAGCGGTGAGCACGACCGCAATGAGCGCGAAATACGCATAGCGCATCGTCGTTTGCGGCATCGTTGCAAGACGCTGTAGTGCAGAAACATTCGTGCCGACATTTACAGCGGTGGTTTCTTCCGCCGGCGCGGCAACTTCGTCCGTCTCGCTCGCGTTTTCCACCGCGACGAATATCTCATTTTCGGGTCCGGTATCGCCAGTTGAAATCTCTTCTGAAAGAACGCGAACGGTTTGTTCGGTTATCGGCGTTCCGGCGGGTGCGGCGGTCTTTGTTTCAGACGCAAGTGCCCGCGCGATTGGCGCTGTTGCCGCGGCCGCGAGCGACGGCCGGCCAAAAAGCTGTGCAACGAAAACAACATCGCGACCATCATATTTGCCAAAAGAAATTGCGATACCAACTTCTGTGAATTTGCCATTCAAAATATTAGCGCGATGTCCGGGAGAATTCATCCACGCCCGCTCCACCTCCGCGGAATCGGAAAAATTCACCGCCAAATTTTCGCCGGCGTACTTGAAACGGTAGCCGTTTTTTGAAAACCAGTGCCACGGCGTGAGGCCTTCGGGGCTTGTGTGGGCAAAGTAGCTCTTAGCGGCCATATCATTGGCCTTTTCCTGAGCGGCAACGACGAGTGTCGGATTTACCGTGAGCACACCGAGGGCGTTTGCCTTCCTGTCGGCGTTCGTAAGATCCACAAGCACCGCGGAAACGACGCTCGCGAGATTTGGCTGTGTGATTACCACATACTGCGCGATGGAGCCGAAGAAAATAAGGACGGCGATGACGCCCACTATGACAACGCTCGTCTCGCGCAAAGAATGCGGCTTGTAGCCGTTCCCGCTATGCGGAATGAAAAAATGTTTGAGCGCGCGGATAAATTTTTTCATATGTATGTGGCGCGAAATATTGAATTATGAGACCAGTAAGACCGGGGGTGAAATTTTCGCGATCTCGGAATCAGTGTCAGACCTTGAAAAATTGCATCGCGCTGGTCTCATAGTTCAAAATACAAAAACATTATATCGCACAAACTTAATTTCCGTATTTTTTATTTATTAATTATACCACATTTGCACAAAAAAACAACCCCCTGTGAATGGGGGGTTGTTTTCCGACCTTTTACCCAGCACCTTTCAATACCCTACGCACTTCTGGCAGGCCTCCGAATCCGCGACGATTACGGCGCGAGCGCGTTTATTTGGGCCTGCAGGTTTGCGATGAGTTGCGCCAGCACCTGAATAATCTGCTGCTGAATGCCCGTCACCTGCTGGTTGAGTAGGTCAATAAGCTGGATCTGGAGCGCGATGATTTCTGTTTCAATCGCCGCCGCGTCGGCGGGACCCGTTGCCGCTCCCAGGACTTGGCCTTGGGTGCCGCCGGGCGCTCCCACGCCGGTGCCCGGGTTCACGACCCCGAAACTGCCCGCCGGTCCGCCATTTCCAGCTGGCGGTTCTGGCGGTGGCGTTTCGCTTTGTGGAGCTTCTTTGTTGCCAAATTGGATTGGGACATCCTCTTCGTCAGTGACAACCTCCGAATGCGTCCTGCCGCTTACTTCCACAAAGATGTCAAAGAATGA
>CAYIHM010000077.1:0-2969 GCA_964363265.1 uncultured Candidatus Saccharibacteria bacterium | reverse complement strand
GGATTTTCATAACGGACGAAAATACTGAAACGGGGGTGGGGCCTCCGTTTTCTCGTTTCTCCCAATTGGGAGAATGTGTTAATGTTTTTTTGGTGACGTTGAGTGTAGCTATCTGTATTTTATTGTGTCAATTATTGGTATAGTGCCGGAGCGTAGAGAAGCACCATACTAATGGCGATTAACACAGCAAGAACGCTCCAGATGATACTAATGACCTTTTTGTGTTTTTTGTTGAACATATGTCGTATATAGTATGTTGTATATAGTATAGAGTACAAAAAGCATACAAATGATTTTTGCAGATACGTAATATACCATATACAATATACCATATACAACATTCCAATGCGTGATTTCAAACAAAAAAAGAAGATACGAAATAGGATATATTCAAAAGGAGTCCTTGCCGTTCTCGGCGTTGCCGCGGTATTTTTGGGAAATGCCACGTGGAATGTGTATCAGAAGTATCGCGAAGCTGATGAAAAGACCGCAATCGCACAAGCGCAATTGGACAAGCTAAATACGAGAGAAGAACAGCTTTCCGATTCACTCGTCTCGCTTAAGACAGACATAGGGGTTGAAAAAGAATTACGTGAAAAATTTGGCGTGGTGAAGGAAGGCGAACAGATGATTTTGATCGTTAACAAACAAGAAGGAAATTCAGAGGAAAGCAGTAATGAACACCAAAACATTTGGCAGATGTTTCTCAATCTGTTTAAATAGGTATCATACTGCGAGATTAGTTTAGTGGCAGAATGGTTGCTTCCCAAGCAACAGACACGAGTTCGATTCTCGTATTTCGCATCAATATCAAACTTTCCGATTTTTGCCCGACCCCAGTATGAGAGAATCTACAGGGTTTTGTATTTAATGAATGGGCGGATTTTTGAGAAAATTCGGTAGAATGTAGAGGCGAGGTTTAGTATTTCATTCCCAAACCCTGTCGGCCTTCGGGTAACGACTAACGAGGGATTGCCCTAAACCTCTCCTGTGCATGGCAATGAGCCGATAGCGGATGGTCATCCTGAGAGAAATCGAAGAGTTTACTAACATAACATTCCCAATTGGGAATGTTATGTTAGTCTCATTCCGTATTATCGTAAGATTGCCATACACGAACCAGACATGGTGGGAAATTAAAACGATGTACTTTCCTGTTTTTCGTGGCATAATATCAGAATGAATACGTTGACGCCAAACATAAAGGAACTCTTATCTCTGATGCATTCAAAAACGCCATCCGGTGTCAACCTTGTAGAACGCGCATATAAAGCGGCTAATGAAGCGCACGGGGGGCAAAAACGTTTTTCGGGAGAGCCGTATTTTAATCATGTATACGCCACCGCCAAGGTTCTCGCCGAACTGCGTATGTGTCCGGAGTCCATTACCGCCGGACTTCTGCACGACACGGTGGAGGACGGCCTTCTTTCGGAAGATGAAATATTAAAACAATTTGGCGAAGAAGTGCTTTTTTTGATAAAGGGGGTCACAAAACTCGGGAAACTTCAATATCAAGGAATGGAGCGCCATACCGAAAGTTTGCGAAAACTTTTCATAGCAACGGCCCAAGATATTCGCGTGCTTATCATCCGCCTCGCCGACCGTCTGCATAACGCGCAGACACTTGGCGGGCATCCGTCTTCGGAAAAAAGAAAACGTATAGCCGTGGAAACATTAGAAATCTTCGTGCCGATTGCAAACCGTCTGGGCATCGGCCAATTGCGCGGAGAACTTGAGGATGCCGCATTCCCGTTCGCATATCCGAAAGAATACGAAAAAACGAAAGAACTCCTAAGGCAACGCAAGGGGCTTAATGAAAAATATTTGGAAAAAGTGCATCGCGCCCTACAGAAAGAGCTCGGGCTTCAGCACATTCACGTGAAAAAAATTGATTATCGTTTCAAGCGAATTTACAGTTTGTATCGTAAACTACTTCGCAATGATTGGGATATTGATAAGATTCACGACGTGGTCGCGCTTCGCGTCGTCGTCCCAACCGTGGAAGACTGCTATCGCGTACTTGGCATAGTACATAGTATGTGGAAACCGCTTCCAGGCCGCATCAAGGACTATATTGCCGTTCCAAAAGCAAACGGTTACCAAAGCATCCACACCACTATTTTCACCGGTGATGGCGGTATAACTGAAATACAAATCCGCACGCAAGAAATGCACGACGCATCGGAATACGGCGTTACTTCAAATCTAGCGTACAAGGAAACTGGCAAGGGAGCTCCGCGCGGTGCCGAACAAAAATTTAAAAAAGAACTTCACTGGGTCGGACAACTGCTTGAATGGCAAAAAAGTGTCTCTGAATCCGGAGAATTTTTGAATACGCTGAAAATGGATTTTTTCAAAGACCGCGTATTTGTATTCACGCCGCACGGTGATGTGATAGATCTTCCGGAAGAATCCAGTATGGTGGATTTTGCATACGCGATACATACGGATATCGGAAATCGTATGTCTGGGGCAAAGGTAAACGGAAAATTCGTCGCGCTTGATACAAAACTCAAAAATGGAGACATTGTGGAAATAGCGACACGCAAAGACGCGCACCCGTCGCCTAAATGGCTGAAATATTCCAAAACATCTCTCGCTCAGCGCCACATTCGCGCGGCAACTGAAAAGCAAAGTATCAGCCTCAAAAGTTTTTTTGGGAAAAAATAACCGTTAGCGCTCTTGCAATACGTCTGATTAAATATTTCGAGCTCTCAATGCGCAAGCGTTATACTAGTGTTTTGCAAAACACTAGTATAACGCTTAAAGAAAGCGGCATGGCCTATAATCGCCATCAATGGCAACCAACTATCGGAAAATCAAATTGGGGATGGCGTAACTATTTTCTGTGGTAGTAAATCTTGTCCAAACCACAGTTCGCATAAATTGGAGAAAAAGTAAATGCGAGAAACATCTGTTCACAAAGTGGACAGCTGTTTTGATTTTTAAAATACATAAAATACCGCGCA
>CAYIHM010000076.1:0-2976 GCA_964363265.1 uncultured Candidatus Saccharibacteria bacterium | reverse complement strand
GAGATTTGCATTTTACATTTTTTATGTCTTTCTTAGATAACTTTACAAAAAAGACCAAGCTGTCTGAAATTACGCCGATACTTCCGCAGGAAATATACGCGGCGGCAGTTTTGGAATTAAAGGACGTTATCGCGCCTTCCGCTCTCAAAATAACGCCGCGCGAGCTGAATTTGGGCGACAAAGTGGCGCGCACGTTTTTCGTCATTTCTTATCCGCGCTTTCTTTCCGACAACTGGTTTTCGCCGATTATAAATCTTGACCGAGTTTTTGACATTTCAATTTTCATTCATCCTGTGGACACTGGCAACGTTTTACGCACATTCCAAAAGAAAGTGGCGGAGGTGCAAAGCCAGATATCCATCCGCGAACAGAAGGGAATGGTGCGCGACCCCATGCTTGACACCGCGTATCAAGACTTGGAAAACCTGCGCGACAAGCTGATGCAGGCGCAGGAACGGCTCTTTGACATCGGCCTGTATATCACAGCGTATGCCGACAATGAGGCGGAGCTTGACCGCACGGAATCCGAAATCAAATCAATATTGGACGCAAAACTCATATACCTGAAACCGGCGCTCTTCCAGCAAGAAGAGGGGTTTAAGAGCGTCATTCCATTGGCGGTGGATATTCTAAAAGTCCACTCAAAGCTCAATTCTTCGCCTCTTTCAAGCATTTTCCCGTTCGTGTCGTTTGACCTCACCTCCGACAGGGGTATTCTCTACGGTATAAATCGCCACAATTCCTCGCTCATCCTTTTTGACCGCTTCTCGCTGGAAAACTACAATTCGGTAACATTCGCGAAGGCGGGTTCCGGAAAATCTTTCGCCACCAAATTGGAAATCCTCCGTACGCTGATGTTTGACACTGATGTCATCGTAATTGACCCTGAAAGAGAATACGAATTTCTTGCCGATGCGACGGGCGGGCGCTATTTCAATATCTCACTCACGTCGGAACACCATATAAATCCGTTTGACCTTCCGGTACCTCGCGAAGACGAGACCGGAGCCGATATCTTGCGTTCAAATATCATAAACCTCGTCGGCCTTTTCCGTTTGATGTTGGGCGGACTTACTCCGGAAGAAGACGCCATTGTGGACCGCGCGATTTCGGAAACATACGCATTGAAGGATATTACTCCCGATTCCGATTTCTCCAACATCGCGCCGCCGCTTATGTCAGACTTTGAGCTCGTGCTCGCCGGTATGGAAGGCGGGGAATCGCTCCTCCAGCGCCTTTCCAAATACACGAAAGGAACGTGGGCCGGTTTTATAAATCGCCCGACAAACGTGGATATTAGCAAAAAATTTGTCGTGTTTTCGGTGCGCGATATGGAAGACGAGCTGAAACCTGTCGCGATGTATATCGTTATGCACTACATCTGGAATGCCGTGCGAAAGGAGCTGAAAAAACGGCTCTTGGTGATAGATGAGGCATGGTGGATGATGAAATCCGATGATACCGCCTCTTTTTTGTACAGTCTGGCGAAACGCGGACGAAAATATTATCTCGGACTCGCCACTATCACGCAAGACGTAAGCGACTTTTTGAAATCGCCATACGGCCTGCCTATTATCACCAACTCGTCCATTCAACTTCTCTTGAAACAATCGCCGTCATCCATTGACGTGGTACAGCAAACTTTCAACCTCACCGAGGAAGAAAAATTTCTGCTCCTTGAATCGGATGTGGGGGAGGGAATCTTCTTTGCCGGAATGAAACACGTTGCCATAAAGACTATGGCTTCTTATACGGAACAGCAAATCATCACTTCCGACCCTTCGCAGGTACTCGCCATCAGAAAAGCAAAAGCTGGCCTCAAGGAGGCCTCGGCGGAAACAATGCAAGCCGTTCCCGCGGATACCCGTTTTGCGGTATAGTCGGCACAGTGGATAGCGCGCATTGGCCGCGTATGACATTTCGGCTATAATTACAGAGGGCCTCCCCATAATGAATATTTTTGAAAAAATTTGGGACGTCTGTGTCTAGCGCGCGACATAGCGGCATATTTGCGCAAAACAACAATGGTAATCGCACAAACAACATCGGTTCGCTTCATTTTTTTTCTCATATCCTTATTGTTTTTTTGCGTGGTGGCGACGCCTCTTTTTGCGGCGGAGCCATTAGCGCAGAGCGCCGCGATCTCTGTTGAGACAATCCCGCAAAACCCGAAACCGCTTACTCGTGTATTCCTCTCTGTCACAAGCTACGGAATGGACATGGACCGCGCGCTCATCGTGTGGAGCGTGAACGGACAAACAGCGCTTTCGGGAACGGGAGAGAAGAGATTTTCGTTTACGCTTGGAGGGTTAGGTTCGGTGACGACAGTTCGAGTTGAAGCGCGGTCCATTATTTCGGGTACCGTGGTCCAAACGATCACCTTTACTCCGGGAGAAGTTGATGTTCTTTGGGAAGCACTCAATTCTTATACGCCGCCGTTTTACAAAGGAAAGGCGCTACCGGCATCGCAATCATCTGTCCGCGTGATGGCGGTACCGCATATCGTTTCGGGCGAAACAGAAGTAGACCCGGCAACCCTTGTCTATCAGTGGAAGCGGGATGGTAAATATCGAGAGTTCTATAATCAATCCGGTTTTGGAAAGCAGTCGGTCGTGTTTCAAAAAAGTATCGTATCATCTGCCGATCTGGTGACCGTTGAGGTTTCTCCCGTATCGGGGAAAACAAGCGCGGTGGGGGAAATGGTCGTGCGTCAATACACCCCCGACCCGATCATATATCGCAACCATCCTCTCTATGGCATACAATATTGGGAGGGATTCCAAAACACTTTCGTGATGGATGACCAGGAAGCGGATCTTGTCGTGGAACCGTTTTACTTCTCCTCTCTTTCCCGTGACGCGCTTTCTTATCTATGGCGCGTGGGTGCCATACCACTCTCCGACAAAGAGGGCGCCGGGAGCTCCGTGATTTTTCGTAATGAGAATGGCGGCGGGGAAAGAGCTGTTTCCGTGGAGG
>CAYIHM010000075.1:0-2982 GCA_964363265.1 uncultured Candidatus Saccharibacteria bacterium | reverse complement strand
TGTTGGGGTGGGTTGTTTGGGGGGGGGGGGGGGGGGGGGGGGCGGGCCCCCCCACCCCCGTTCTCCAGTATTTCCATCACCTGTTTCCCAACATCCGGCCTACCTTAAACGGGTTGCTTTTTTATGATTGTGTGGTATATTCGTTTCAGCACAACAAAAATCAATGGATTATTTCCTTGATTTTGTTTTTGTACAACCACCACCATTTTTAAGGAGGCTTTGTGGACGACAAGCAGGTATTACCTGAATTTCCGATCCCGACTCCGCCGCCTGGCGACCCTTGCGAAACCCATGTGACGTTCAAGGAAGTGACGCGCGGCCTGATCGTGGACAAGGAGAGGCCGATTATCGGTATCCCCGGCCCCGGTCGGTAACGGCCAGCAGTTCTTCCGGACCCGGACACCAAGTAACAAGCAATACTGCACCCGACACGGTCTTCCCCAAAACCACAACAACGGCAAAGGAGGTGATGATATCCCGTACCCCGCGCATCCGTCGCGGGGTTTTCTTTTTACACAACGCCGTCACTTTTTAGCTCTCAGCCGACACGATACAGATACAAAACTAAGCTCGGTACCTATAAAATACTATAGGGTTGTATACGGCGATACTGTCAACGGTCAACAAAATAGCCAACCGAATATTCACATTACTTACACATCATTCCCAATTGGGAAGGATGTGTAAGTAATGCTGATGATGGATTTTTGGGTGGAAAGCACGGGAGGCACAGTCTTGTCCAACGCACAATTACACCCAAATGAGTTACGGTTCCAACGCAAAAGGAGCCCAAAAGGGCTCCCCAAACGGTGAATCGGGGCCCATTTTTATAAAAGCTCTTTCAAAAAGCAAATTGATCCCCTGACGGACGTGCGACGTCCGTCAGGGGAAATTGAAAAAGCGGGAGAAAGAAACCGGAGAACGAATGGCGGAAATCAGCGCGTTGTTTTCTCGCCGCGGCGGGCTTGCGGGCGATAGCCGATCAGATATTCGCGCGGGTTTTCGCACATATCGGTGAAATCGTCCACCGTTTCCTTGAGCTTCCCTGAAGAGGATTTGCCGAACGAAATTACCTCCACTTGCGTTGTTGTCTTCAAATATTCAACAAGCGGTACGAAATCGCCGTCGCCGGACACGAGCACCACCGAGTCCAATTTTGGCGCCATACGAATAGCATCTACCGCGAGGCCGACATCCCAATCGGCCTTTTTTGCCCCACCGTAAAATATCTGCAGGTCTTTCTCTTTTGTTTCAATGCCGATTTTTTCCAATGCCTCAAAAAATGTTTTCTCTTCTCCGCTTTCGGTGCTTATAACATAAGCGATGGCGCGGATGAGCTGGCGTCCCGCCACGGCGCGATTTAGTATGGCGGTAAAATTAACGCGCGCCTGATACAAATTTTTCGCGCTGTGATAGAGATTTTGCGCGTCTATAAAAATGCCGACGCGCTGCTGTTTATGTTTGATAACGGACATATAAAAAATAATGCAAAATGCAAATTTCCTTACACTGCCGAGCCGTCAGGCTGTAGGCAAAATGAAAAATGACAATGCAAAATGTAAAAATAAAAACTGGTAAAAAATATGAAATCTTCGCGTGCTTTCATTTTATCAAATAAATACTCCGCGCGATAGCGGAGTATTTATTTGACCATACCTTGACCCCCGCAACCCTATACACTAGACAGTTATTTCTGTTTGAGTCCCAATTCCTTGACCACCTTTTCGTAGCGCTTCTCGTCTTTCTTTTTTAGGTATTTCAAGTGCGACCTGCGGTCGGCGACCATTTGGAGTAATCCGCGGCGGGAATGGTTGTCTTTCGCGTGGGTTTTCAAGTGAGATGCGAGCTCGTCTATCTGTCTGGACAAAAGCCCTATCTGTACTTCCGGAGAACCCGTGTCCTTCTCGTGAACCTGCGTTTTCTTGATAATATTAACTTTTTTCTTTTTGGTAAGCATTGCTGGAAAGAATAGCACAAAACCGTTATTTTTGCAACATCAGCACAGAAAATCGCCTCTACAGGGCGATTTTCTGCGATTTTCTGTGGCACACGGCGCGCTAGGCGGCTTCTCGTTGCTCTTCCACACCGCCTTTCACTTCCACCTCTTCATCTATCGGCAATTCTTCGCTTGAGATGGGAGCATTTTTTTCAGCGCCCCCTTCCATTACAACCATGTCATCTAGTACTACTTCTTTCACGCTGATAGCGGGGTCTGTCCCACTTTCCGGCGCGTTCCTAAATAAATCCCCCAAGTTTTCAAGTATTCCCATATATGTTTGCTAAGCTGTTAATTTTTTTAGTATACCATACGCAACGATTGCGGTGTATAATAATTGTGCGACACGCGGTCAACCAACAACCAACAACCAACCACCGACTACCCACAACCAACAACAAAAAATACAACAATGAAAACGGAGATACAACAATTGAAACGGGAGTTTTTGGAATATCTTGAAATAGAGAAGGGACGCAGTTTGAAGACGGTGGAGAATTACGACCGCTACCTTATCCGTTTCATAGATCAAATGAAGATAGCAAGCACCGATGACATCATTGATGAAACGGTGCGCGAATTTCGGCTATGGCTCAACCGCCAGCCGGTTGCGGCCGGCAGTAGCGAAACACTGAAGAAAAAAACGCAGAATTATTATCTGATCGCCCTGCGCATATTTCTCAAATATCTGGCGCGGCGCGGCATTGTGGCTCTTCCGCCGGATCGTATTGAGCTCGCGCAGACCGGCGAGCGGCATCTTGACCTCATTTCGTCGGAAGAGCTTGAGCGTTTGCTTGCCGCGTCTGATGGCGTCGATCTGAAAAGTTTGCGCGACCGAGCGATGCTGGAGATTCTTTTTTCCACGGGACTTCGCGTATCCGAGCTGTGTTCCCTTCCGCGCGATATTGATCTTTCCAAAGGAGAATTTTCAGTGCGCGGAAAGCGCGAGAAGGTGCGTGTCGTGTTTGTTTCACCGGAAGCGAACG
>CAYIHM010000074.1:0-3040 GCA_964363265.1 uncultured Candidatus Saccharibacteria bacterium | reverse complement strand
TAAAGTCTATAAAGTCTATAAAGTCATAAAGTCGTAAAGTCCATAAAGTCCATAAAGTCATGGAAGCACAAACAAAAAATTGTCAAAATTGCAAGAGCGCGTTTACCATAGACGCTGCGGATTTTTCATTCTACGAAAAAATAAAAGTCCCGCCGCCGACATGGTGTTCTATTCGCGGAGATTGGAGCAGTGTAGCGCTATTTTAATAACTTGGTCATTTATGTTGTTTATATGAAGAAGAAAAAAGGGTACCAGAAAGAGCGGACACTTTCCGTTACATACGGAAGTCGCATCCCAAAAAACGCGATGCATATATCGCTTTCTTTTGGAGGTGTTCGTGATGAGATATCGGTGCGCGATGGCGTAAGACGCATTATACTTGCGGTGCCGGAAGAGAAGCGCGGTAATATGCGCACACTTCGCATTTGTGCGCGAAAGGCGGTGTTTATTGCGCGCAAAGAAGGTATTCGCATGCTTGCTATTTCCATGCACGAATGGGTGGCGCGAGGCATCACTCCAGCATCCGCCGCGCGGATGTTGGGCGAGAATATGATGATGGCGAATTATGAGTTCATCGCGCTCAAAACGCCGCCCAAAGAAGGGTGGACATTTATTAACACGCTTATCGTGTCCGGCGATGTGGTGCCGGAAGCGAAGAGGGAATTTGCAAAAGGAATCGCAATCGGAAAATGGGTCAATCGCACGCGCACGCTCGCAAATACGCCGGGAGGACTCATGACGCCCGCACTTCTTGCAAAACAGGCGACTGCGTTTGCAAAAGAAGTCGGGGTGCCGATAAAAGTGTTCGGGAAAAAAGATCTGGAGAACATGGGCGCGGGCGCGATTTTGGGTGTTGCACAAGGATCGGTGGAAGAACCGAAATTGATTATTGCGGAATACAAAGGCGGGAAGAAAAACGAAAAACCGCTCGTGTTGGTGGGGAAGGGGGTCACATTTGATACGGGCGGCATTAATTTGAAATCATCGGATGGTGCGCTCGGAATGAATATGGATATGTCAGGCGGTGCCGCTGTATTATGTTCACTTTTTTGCGCCGCAGAACTTGGTATAAAGAAAAATATTGTTGCGATCGTGCCTGCTGTGGAAAATATGCCATCCGGATCAAGTTATCGTCCGGGAGACGTATTGCGCGGCATATCAGGGAAGACGATAGAGATTTTGAATACCGATGCGGAAGGAAGAGTGATTCTTTCGGATGCGCTTACGTACGCGAAAAAATTCAACCCCGCGCTCGTGGTTGATGTGGCGACGCTGACAGGTGCCGCATGCGTTGCTCTCGGAAACCATGCATCCGCAATCTTTACGCCCGATGACGCGATTGCGAAAAAAGCAGAGGTGCTTGGAGAGGAGAGCGGGGATTATGTGTGGCGCCTGCCGCTTTGGGAAGAGTATGAGGATGAGATTAAGGGCACCTTTGGTGATGTGGCGAATACAAATAATAAAAATTCTCGATATGGAGGCGCGTCGCATGCGGCGGTTTTCTTGTGGCAATTCGTGAAAGACGCGGGTTACCCGTGGCTTCATATTGATATCGCTCCGCGCATGGACACGGTAGAGTCCGAGCATCTCGCCAAAGGCGCCGCCGGTGCCCCGGTCAGGATGCTAGTGAGGATGATGGAGGAGGGAGCATAGTATACGTCACGAAAATATATGGGAACAAAAAGAAACATCTTTCTCTGGGTCTCCTATGATTTCGCGAATTCCATTGTTTCCATAGTATTTTTTCTCTATTTTGCACAGTGGATAGTTGTTGAGCGGGGGGTTTCTGATTTTCATTTTAATCTAGCCTTCACTGCCTCGGCGCTACTATTGCTTCTCACCGCACCCTTTGCCGGTACATTATTGGATAAGTTCCTGCGCAGGATCACAGGCTTACGCTACACGACCGTCTTTACTGCGATCTTTTATGGACTCTGTGCAATTGCCGCGATACACAGCCAAGATAGTGCTGCGCTTGTTTTCTTCACGCTCGGACTCTATTCTTTTTTACTCTCGTTTACATTCTATACGCCACTCCTCAACGATTTGGCAGAACGGGACAGGAGAGGACTAATCTCCGGTCTTGGTATTAGTGCCAATTACCTCGGGCAATTCGTCGGGCTTCTTGTTGCGCTACCGTTTTCCAATGGAGCATTTGCACTTTTTGGTGCGTCCCCCCGCGTAGAGACATTGCTCCCATCCGTCGTTGTTTTTTTCTTCTTGCTATGCCGATGCTTCTCTTGTTCAGAGAGGAGAAGAGGGCGACCATTGGCACGCTGTCGCTGAGGTCTGAAGTAAGGCATCTTTTTGAAGAGACAAAAAGTCTGATCGCCTCTTCCAGCGTTGTGCTTTTTCTGCTTTCCTATTTTCTATTCAACGATGCGATCTTAACTGCAGCGAATAACTTCCCGATTTTCCTGGAACAAGTTTGGCACGTGTCCGATACCATTAAAACTTACATTCTTCTTGGCATTCTTATAACCTCGGCCATTGGTGGTACATTGTTTGGATTTGCTGCAGATAGGTTTGGCCATAAACGGACACTTATGTTCGTACTTGCCGGATGGATATTTATTTTACCGCTCGTCGGCCTGTTGACGAACTTCATTTTGTTCGTCATATCTACGACAATCATGGGTTTTTGGTTTGGCGCAAATTGGGCGGTGTCCCGTTCGCTTATGTCGCATATTGCTTCGCAAGGGAAACACAACCTTGCTTTCGCCTATTTTGGGTTGGCGGAACGCGCGTCGTCTTTTGTCGGTCCAATCGTGTGGGGCTTGGTCGTGTCCAATCTTCTTTCCATAGGGAGCGAACGATATAGGATTGCCGTTCTCGTGGTTACTGTGTTTGTTGTCTTCGGGCTTCTCGTGCTCACACGCGTGAAAGATGACCGGCAGAATACCTCGGTGCTATAATAGGATACATATGAACCAAGAAACAAAAACATGTCAGGGTTGTAAGAAGGACTTCACCATAGAGCCGGAAGACTTCGCGTTCTATGAAAAAATCAAAGTACAGACACCAAAAATGTGTCCGCAGT
>CAYIHM010000073.1:337-3104 GCA_964363265.1 uncultured Candidatus Saccharibacteria bacterium | reverse complement strand
CCGCTTCAAATTGAGGGTGCTCTCCGTCTGTGATTTTTGCCTTTGCTTGCATTTTCAACCTCCGCTAATTGTTCACCTGCAGTCAGTATCGCGCCGCAGCTTTCCAAAGTCAATGGCAATTTATCGAAGTTTGACTTCCATATGATTATTCTGCGGTTTGCAGGGTGGTCGTTGCCGCCGTTTCCAAAATCATTTCCTCCGCTTGCGGCGATGTGGTGGCATTATCAATTACCGCCACCTCGCCTGTGGAGCTCGCGGAGCCGCCGTCCGCCGTATTTTCAGCAGCCCCAAATGACGCCCTAATCGCGCCCGTCTGTTCTTTGATATCGCTCACGGATGCGGAAAAATCGCTGAAAATACCGCCAAACGCTTCCTTGAGCGACGACATCGGTGATCCTTTGCTTTCCTTATTCTCACTTCCAGACACGCCCGCAAGCCGCGCCGGCAAGGTTGTAATCCAAATGCCGAATATCACCGCCGCGCACGCAAACACTGTCGCATACAGTATTTTTCTGCGCGTCGCCTCGGACTTCTTTTGCAGTTTTTCAATGAGAGAAAGCATTGATGGAAAGTGCGAACTTGAAAATTTTGGACTAATTCTGCGCTTCCAGCACGACAATTTCCCCCTCTTTTCCTTCAATATCCTTTTTCTTGAGCGTTAGTTTGTCCGCCGGCTTTACCGCATCAGAGCCAGCCTCCTTGAGAAACGACTTGAGCGACACCGCGTCATAATCCATCGGAATCACGATGCGCGCTTCATATTTGGTGGCGAATTTGTGCGCCTCTTCCGGAGAAAGCGTATCGTCTCCGCCAACGGGAACAAAAAGTACATCAATATCATCCAGCTCTTCTTTCACCGCGTCGGGAAGCGCGGAAAGATTCTGCAATGCGCCGGCAAAACAGATATTCATATTCTCCATAGATACCATATATATCGTGTTGATACGATGCTCTTTGCGATAAGAACCTTCTGTGGGAAATCCTTTTATAAAAATGCCCTTTGTCTCATATTCACCCGGGCCGGAAATAACGAACGGCTCTTTACTGCTGTACGCGACCGTATCCGCTCCGTTGAAATCCGGGTCATTGAGCGAAATGAGCGCGATATCCGCGCCAAACCGCGCGCTTTTCAATTTTGACTCTTTCGCAATCGGGTTAAACGCGAGAACCGTATCGCCCAACTGCACTTTGAAAAATTGTTTGCCGTAATATGTGATAATCATAAAATACGAATTACGAAATTCTAAATACACTCATATTATAACATACCTTGCAACATGCCAGAAAATATAACGTGAGCCCCAATTGAGAGAGGTCGGACATCTCTCAATTTATGCGCTTGCTATTTTATACGCCATACGATATACTCCCAAACATTATCAGCGGAGGTTTTTAGATTAACACTGTGCCGTCCAGACAAAGCAGTTTGGCACAGACCCTAAAAACCGACATCCGCCTTTGGCGGTTTTTTTATTAGCGACATAGAGCGAGCGACATACGCAAGAATAAATTGCACAGCAATTCATTCTTGCGCATATCCGAGCCGAGGAGCTAATATAGGCCTATATTTGCATATTTATGGACGATACAACGAAAGATTTGGACATTGAACTGCGTGAGCGAGAAGAAGCGCGCGCGGTGCACGTGATGACACAGCTTATCAATGATACGCCCGCACCGCCCGCGGAGGGCGATTTGGTAGAAGGTGCCATTATAGGTTTCGGGCGAGGGGCTGTGTATATTGACCTGCCTCCATTCGGCACGGGAATAATCTTCGGCCGTGAATACATCAGCGCGCGTGATGTTATCAGAAATGCGAACATCGGCGACAACATCACCGCAAAGGTGGTCGCTGAAGAAAATGAAGACGGGTATATTGAACTCTCACTAAAGGAGGCGCGTCAGGCGCTCATCTGGAGCGAGGCGGAGGATGCCATTAAACAGAAAAAACCGCTTGAAGTGCTTGTGAAGGATGCCAACAAGGGCGGACTTATTCTGGAATGGCAAGGAATCGCAGGATTTTTGCCTGCATCACAGCTTTCTTCTGAACATTATCCGCGCGTTGAGGACGGCAACAAAGACCAAATTCTCTCTGAGCTTAAGAAACTGATCGGTCAGCGTCTAAACATACAAATAATCAGCGCTTCTCCAAAAGAGGGCAAGCTCATCTTCTCCGAAAAGAGCCCCAATGAAAAAGACAAAACAGCGATTGTCGGCAAATATACTGTCGGCGACGAGGTGGATGGCGAAGTAACGGGTATCGTTGATTTCGGCGTATTCCTAAAAGTGGAGGAGGGACTTGAGGGACTTGTGCATATTTCTGAAATTGATTGGGGGCTCGTGGAGGATACGAAGGCGCTCTTCCGCGCCGGCGACAAGGTGAAAGCGAAGATTATTGAAATAAAAGACGGAAAAATATCGCTTTCAATCAAAGCTCTCAAACAAAATCCGTGGGCGGACGCGATGAAGAAATACGCGAAAGATCAAATCGTGGACGGCGTGGTCATTAAGTTCAACAAACACGGCGCGCTTGTTTCAATAGAAGAAGGAGTGGCGGGACTCGCGCACATCTCTGAATTCGGCGCGGAAGAAAAATTGCGTCAAACGCTTGAACTCGGCAAAACATACAAATTCAAAATTACTCTTTTTGAACCGAAAGACCAGCGAATGACGCTTTCGTGGAAAGAGGCGAATGCGTAAAAACTGAGAAAATATGGGGGCGGGGGGGTGGGCGCGGGCCCCCCCCCCGCGTGTGGTTTGTTAGGGG
>CAYIHM010000073.1:0-327 GCA_964363265.1 uncultured Candidatus Saccharibacteria bacterium | reverse complement strand
CGCCGCTCTCCAAAAAACCTCTAAAAATGGGGGGGGCGCCGGCGGCGGGGGCGCCCCCCCCCTTGTTTTAGCTTATTCGGCCATACCTATCCGTCTTACGACCGCGTTTTGCAGGTCGTAATACGGCCTCAACGTTTCGGCTTGGCTCGCATTCTGCCAGTTGCTAAGCCGGAAAACCACCTCTACTAGTGCGTGCGCGACGCGCCGCCGCACAAACTTACTTTTCACTTGCTCGCATATAAAGCGGGCGCAGTCGTCCAGCTCTGCCATATACGCCCGCCTTGCAGCGCCTCTCAAGCCGTGCACTCTCGCGGCAATATCGGCAAA
>CAYIHM010000072.1:0-3138 GCA_964363265.1 uncultured Candidatus Saccharibacteria bacterium | reverse complement strand
AATTCAAAAAATAAGCCCTCTTTTCTGCTTGTGGAAAACCGCCACGCGCCGCTTGTGGCGGTTTTCTTTTGCGTATACTATAATAAATTAAAGGGCATTGCTTTACAGTTTTGTTCTTGGTCAACTTATTATGCATTAATCATTACAGTATGAAACAATTATCAAAAATTTCCATCGCCTCTCTGATGTTTGCTCTTGTCATAACGCTTGCGCCATCATTCGTGCACGGCGAAGAAACAAGCACCGGAAGCACCGATGAAAAAGTAAATGGACTTCTCCAGCAATACAAAGAGCAACGAAACGAAGCGCGGGAGGCGCGAGAGGAATTAAAAACTACCGCGACGGAAAATCGCGAGGAAATGAAGCAGAAACGCGAAGAGCTTCGCGATGAAGCGCAAACAAAGCGCGAAGAGATGCGTATTGAGGCGAAGACTCGCCACGAGGAAGTTGATAGCGCGCTAAAAAACGCCTCAAGCTCGGAGGAACGCCGTCAAATTCTGGAAGATGCAAAAACAAAACGAGAGGAAGCACGTCAAGAACGAGAAGCAATGCGCGAGGAACTCAAACAAAAGCGCGAGGAAATACAAGATGAAGCGAAGCAAAAGCGCGCGGAACTTATAGACGCATACGCCAAACGAATGTTGGAACGCATCCAGGCAGCCATAGAACGGCTCGCGACCGCGGCGGATCGGGTGAACGCGCGCATTGCCGCCCTTGAAGCGAAGGGGATGAATCTTACGGAAGCAAAAACGCTTTTGGACTCCGCGCGCGCTTCAATGACCTCAGCGCAAACAGCGCTTGATACGGCAACGGAACAGATCGCCGCAATCCCGACAAGCGAAGACCCGAAAACGGCATTTGAGACAGCACGCGCAACAGTCAAAACCGCGGTTTCTGCTGTAAAAGATGCGCATAAAGCGTTAGTGGAAGCAATAAAGGCGATTAAAAACACGGCGAGCACTGAAGCAGACGATGATGAAGACGAGTCAGAAACGCAATAAAGGTCGTTTAATAATTATCATAACCCCTCCTCACGATTATGAATCTAAATGAACAACAAATGAACACTATGCAGAATATGCCGCCAAAATCTCCGATGTCGTCATCTAATTCGCCTGAAAAAAATACGGGGGCGCTCATCGGCACGATTATCATTATCATTATCTTGGTGATTGGCGGTCTTTATATGTGGGGCAAAAATCTCGTAGACAATGGAACTATGTCTCCCGCGGAGGTATTGCAAGCTCCCGACACAGCAACAGAAGCGCTCAATAACCAAGGAACATCCACAAAAGCGAGCGATATTGAGGCGGACTTGAATACAACAGACTTGACCGACATTGATAAAGAACTCGGCAATATTGAACAACAGTTGGGGCAGTAGGCTGCAAACAGCCGCTCGGAGAAAATCTACCCACAGGTCGGACCTATGGGTAGATTTCTTCATAGGTCGGACATGTAGGGAGAATATTTTGACCGCGCAAGAAAAACACGCTAGGATAGGGGCTATGACACAAACAGAAATAAAAAAACTTCCGAAATCGGAAGTAGAAATCATCGGAGAAATCCCAGCGGGAGAATTTGAAAAATACCGCGCGGCGGCGGTGAAAACGCTTGCTGAACATATTGAAGTACCGGGCTTCAGAAAAGGCAACGCACCCGAGTCGGCTATCATCAGCAAAGTTGGCGAGATGGCGATTCTAGAAGAAATGGCGGAGCGTGCCATAGCGCGAGCGTACGCCGAAATATTAAAAGAGCACAAGATAGACGCGATAGGCAGTCCGAAAGTGTCAATCACAAAGATAGCGCAAGGTTCCCCTCTTGGTTTTACAATAAAGACGGCAATTATTCCGGAAACAACATTGCCCGACTACTCCGCGATTGCGAAAGAGAAGATGGCGAAAAAAGACGAAATTACAGTTGAAGACAAGGAGGTGGACGAAGTTATCACCGCCGTCCGCAAGCAAAGAGCGCAGTCCATAGCCGCCGGCGACGAGCAACCGACAACCGACGACGAAAGTCAGTCTCGAAGTCAATCCCGAAGTCAATCTCGAAGTCAATCTTCCGTAGCAACCGGAAGTTTGACTTCAGGTTCTGCAGGAAGTTTGACTTCTGATTCGGGAATTTTGCCTTCCGGCGAAGTGAGTGATGTTGGGAAAGATCAAACTGACCACGCTAATAAGCTAAAAAGTTCCGAACATTCTGAAGCTACCCCCGCGGAACTCCCCGAACTCACCGATGGCTTTGTGCAAACGCTCGGCGATTTCAAGACCGTGCAAGAATTCAAAGATAAAGTACGGGAAAACATTCTGCTTGAAAAGAAAACGAAAGCCGCGCAAAAAAAGCGAATGGAAATTCTGGAAAGCATCATCAAAACAGCAAAACTTGAAGTGCCGGATGTGCTGGTGGAGAGCGAATTGGAAAAAATGCTCGGCCAGTTTGAGGGCGACATCAGCCGTATGGGATTGAAGTTTGATGAATATCTGAAATACATCAAAAAGACGCCTGATGACCTGAAAAAAGAGTGGCGTGAAGACGCGGGGCGCAACAGTAAAGTGCAGATTATTCTGAGTAAAATAGCGTCTGCGGAAAAAATAATTCCGGACACCATACGCGTGGAAGAAGAAACAAAAACAATTCTGGAACACTACAAAGGCGCCTCCCCCGACCGCGCCCGCGCCTATGTGGAAACAATCCTCACCAACGAAGCCACCTTCGCGTGGCTTGAAAGTCAAAAATAATAGCCACACCGAATTCACTACATATGGCATGGACGGAACGTACCATTCTTAATCTATTCACAGATTGAGGAATTTTTTGGCGGTCAATCCTGCCTGCTTGAGTATTTTGGCATAATGCCCTTTTTGGAAAATCAAGGAGCGGAGCGAGCGCGGAGCGCGAAGTGAACGACTATGATTTTCTTAACCCCGTCGCACTTTTGCCACACATGGAAATAAACGACGCGCGTGCGAATAGCACATCTCTTTTCGGGCGAAGCGTCGTTTATAAAGAATATAGGCCGACACAAAAAACCACATTCATCAATCTGCGTTTCGTAAAAGTGCGGCTGAGGTTTGGAAAATCAAAAATAACCCTCCAAAAACCGCTCGCACAAAAGCATTATTTGGGGTAAGGAGA
>CAYIHM010000071.1:0-3174 GCA_964363265.1 uncultured Candidatus Saccharibacteria bacterium | reverse complement strand
ACAAAACGCCCCTCAACGGGGCGTTTTGTTTTGCGCGCCTCTGGGTGGTTCAATATGAATGATGAAGAAATTTTTAATTGTCGCGAATTGGAAGATGTCGCCGGAAACGCCCGCGCGCGCGAAGGCGCTTTTCTCTGGTATCAAAAAAGTGGCTGCGCGCGCGAAAAATGCGCAAACGGTCGTATGCCCTCCCGCGCTTTATCTTTCTTCTATGGCGACGGCCGGAAAGAACGTTGCAGTAGGCGCGCAGGATGTTTCGTATGAGAGCGACGGCACGCATACAGGGGAGATAAGCGCGCGGATGCTGAAAGCGGCGGGTGCGAAATATGTAATTATAGGACATTCGGAACGACGCGCGCGCGGAGAGACGAACGGTATTGTGGCGAAGGAAATTGGCGCCGCGCTTAAGGAAAAACTTATTGTGATTTTGTGCATTGGCGAAAGAGAACGCGACACGCACGGAGAATATTTTTCTTTTATAGAGAGTCAGTTGCGCGAATCGCTCGCCGGTATTGCGAAAAAAGATATGGGGCGCTTGGTCATAGCATACGAGCCGGTGTGGGCTATTGGAGAGAAAGCGAAAGAAGCGGATACGCCGGAAGGGACGTTTGAAATATCTCTTTTTATAAGAAAGATTCTCGCCACGATTATAGGAAAAGAAAAAGCATTTGCTGTGCAGATACTTTATGGCGGGTCTGTAAATCCGAACAATGCGGCTGTGTTTTTGAAGCGTGGCGGCGTGCAGGGTTTGCTTGTTGGAAGAGCAAGTTTGGACGCACGAACATTTGGAGAAATATTAAAAAGCGCGTCAATGACGAAAAATATATAATATATGCGAACAATAACAAGCGTGGTGAATATAAAAAACATCAAAGGCAAGCGTGTCATCGTGCGCGCCGAACTTAATGTGCCGATTAAGAACGGACGCGTTGCCGACGATTTTCGCATTCGTAAGGCCGTGCAAACTATTTTATATTTGAAAAAGAGGGGAGCACGGGTGATTGTCATCGGGCATATCGGAAGGGAAGGAAAAGAGACGTTGAAACCCGTCGCGCGCGCGATGGGGAGATTTGTGAACATCGGCTTTGCTCCGTATTCCGCAGACAGCAAGAAAGCGCGCGATGTCGTGGACGCAATGAAGAACGGAACCGTAATAATGCTTGAAAATTTGAGGCGTGATTCGCGAGAAAAAGAAAATGACCGCGCGTTTGCGCGCGCGATTGCGGCACTCGGCGATGTCTATGTGAACGACGCGTTTTCCGTATCGCATCGCACGCATGCGTCTATTGTCGGAGTGCCAAAATTGTTGCCGTCGTATGCCGGCCTTCTTTTTGAAGATGAGGTTAGGCATCTCTCACTCGCGCTTTCTCCGAAACACCCGTTCCTTTTCATATTGGGCGGCGCGAAATTTGAAACAAAACTTCCTCTCATAAAGAAATATGTGGAGATTGCGGACACAGTATTTGTGGGTGGCGCGCTTGCAAACGACTTTTTTAGGTATCAGGGGTGCGATGTTGGGAAGTCCACTGCCGAAAAGCCGACGTTTTCTCTCGCCCGGCTTGAAAAACGGAGGAACCTACTTCTGCCGGAAGATGTCGTTGTGAAGGGGAAAGGCGTGGTATCAACCAAAGAGCCGTGCGACATAGCACATTCTGACACGATTGTGGACGCGGGTGCGAAAAGCATTAGCACGCTTTTACCGCTGATAGCGCGCGCGCGTTTTATTCTTATGAATGGGCCGCTCGGAAATTATGAAGAAGGGTTTGACGGAGCGACAAAAGAAATTTTAAAACAGGTGGCGAAAAGTAAAGCACTTTCCATAATCGGCGGCGGCGACACGGTCGCGCTTGTGACGAAAGCAAAAATGGAAAAGAGATTCTCATTTGTTTCCACCGGTGGCGGCGCGATGCTCGCTTTTCTCGCCAAAGGCACCCTCCGCGGCATTGAAGCGCTCAAAAATAAATAAGCTTATATTATAGAGCGGTCTTGATTTTGGAGGCGATAGTTTGCATTTCGCCGTCGGGGTACGGTTGCCCTTTCCAAAGATGAAGGCCGTCTTCGCGAAAGCGCGGTATGATGTGGAGGTGCGTATGGAAAATCATCTGCCCCGCGGCAGGTTCGTTGTTGATATGAATGTTTACTCCCTCCGCGCCGACCGCGTGTTTTACCGCGGTCGCTATTTTTTTCGCAAGCGGCAGAAGCGAGGCGAGTGTTTCGTCCCCCGCGTCAAAAAGATTGCGCGAGTGTATCTTCGGCACGAGAAGTATATGGCCATTACTCACGGGGGTTATATCCAAAAATGCGAGTACTTGTTCGTCCTCGTATATTTTCTCGGCGGGAATTTCTCCAGCGACGATTTTACAAAAGAGGCAATCGGTATTCATAAGAACATTAAAGCATAAATCACAGAATTGGTAAAAAATAAGATATTCATTGCCAGCGCATTTGTTTACGGCGGAGAAGCGGTCGAATGTGACGGTATGATATACTTTTTTAATGAGCAAGAAAATCGGAGAGAAAACAGGCGGCAAAAGAATTGCGGAAAAAGCGCACGAAGTTGGGAAGATGATTGATGTGCTGGCCGCGTACCACCCTCTTCTGCAGACGCTTCTTAAAAATCGCGGAATTGCCACGCGCGAGGCGGCGGAGAAATTCCTGAATTCTGATTATACGCGCGATATATATGACCCATTCCTCATACTGAATATGGAGCGCGCGGTGGAGCGTATTTTGCGCGCAATTGAAAATAAGGAAAAGATAATTGTGTATGGGGATTATGATTGCGACGGAATTCCCGGGTCCGTGGTGCTTCATGATTTTTTCAAAAAGATCGGCTACGCGCATTTTGGAAATTACATTCCGCATCGGCATACGGAAGGGTATGGGCTGAACAATGGTGCGATAGACGGGTTCGCGAAAGACGGCACTACACTGCTTATTACCGTGGATTGCGGCATTACTGACGTGGAAGAGGTGGCGCACGCGCGCGATCTTGGTATTGATGTAATCGTGACGGACCATCATCTCCCACAAGCGGTGCTCCCTCCCGCGTACACGATCCTGAATTCAAAACAAGATGGCGACACATATCCCGATAAGATGCTCTGCGGTGCGGGCGTGGCGTGGAAACTTGTGTGCGCGATATTGCAAAGAGGAAAAGAAAAAGGAATGTTC
>CAYIHM010000070.1:0-3289 GCA_964363265.1 uncultured Candidatus Saccharibacteria bacterium | reverse complement strand
ACAGCTTTTGCAAATGAGGCGGCTGTTCCCTTTTGGCCAGATGAGCTAAGGGCCCGATGTATTGACCGACCGACTACCGACAGCTTTTGCAAATGAGGCGGCTGTTCCCTTTTGGCCAGATGAGCTAAGGGCCCAAATAAATCAAAAGTCAAAAGTTCATAAAGTACCGCCCTCACTTTCAGCTTTAAGGACTTTAGGGACTTTATAAACTTATCCGCTATTTTACCTTATTTTCTTGAAATCGCAAGCGTGAGGACGTGGTCTGTGAATTCAGAAAGATTGGACCCGACTGCGGAAAGCGCTTTTGGGAACAGTGACTCTTCGCTCAATCCGGGAAGCGTGTTACTCTCAAGAAAATAAATACCGCGTGGTGATACTATAAAATCGGAACGTGAATAGTGGCGCAATCCGAGCTCGCGGTGCACCCACACCGCCGCTTCTTCCAATATTCTTTTTTCCTCTTTCGTGAAGTTGCCGGGGAAAATTTCCGCTGTCGTGCCGGAATATTTCAACTCATTGTCAAAAAACCTTTCTTTCGGAACGCGAATTTCTCCGGGCGGCAATACATAATGCTCAGCTCCGCGAAACGCGTCCACAACGCCGCACGTCGCCTCTTTCCCTTTGATATGCTCTTCCACAAGAACTCTATCCGAGATAGCAAACGCGCGCTCAAGTGCACCCACAAGTGAGTTGAAATCGCGCGCGACAGATACCCCGACCGATGAACCGTTTGCAACCGGCTTCACAACGCACGGCTGTGGAAATGAACGAAAAATGCGAAGTGCAACTTCTGTAATATCTTCCGAGCGTTCCAATACTTCAGCTATCGGTATTTTCACCGGCGCATTTTTAAGACGGTCTTTTGCCAAATGCTTATTCATTGCAAACAAAGATGAAAACACTCCGGAACCCGTGTATGGAATTCGCGCCGCTTCCAAAAAACCCTGCACTTTCCCATCCTCTCCGTATGCGCCGTGCAGAGCGTTCCATATCACATCCACACGGTCGGTGACAACGCCGATAGTAACAGGCACACCGCCAATATGCCACGCGCCGTCTCGCGAGACAAAAATATCATACCCGATATACTTATCGGGAAGATTTTTCAATACATTTGCGCCAGTTTCCAGCGATACATCATACTCACTACTTGGCCCCCCGCGCAAAACACCAACACGAATTTTTGACATAGGAATATTATATATCCAGCCGTAGAATTATCATAGCCATAGTCATTATCCGAGCGTGCAACCTTACATAACATTCCCAATTGGGAATGTTATGTAAGGTGATGAATTGCGCGCGTAAAATGGTGAGATGTGGTAGTGGTATTCTGCCGTGTACTTATACATACCAATTGGGATGGATAAGTACACGGCCCTGCTCACCGCCACATTTTTCTGCCGCACACAAGAAGTATACGATTGACAAACCCTTCTCGGCTATGTATTGTGGTGTAGGTCATTTCCTTAACCTTTTGAGATGGGGGGGTTATATGTCGTCAAAGTCAGCAAAAAAAACGGAGAAGGACATCGCGGCGGAGGTCGCAAAAATGATCACCGGATACGTATTCACAAGAGAACTCCCCAGGCTTTCGGGGATTTTGGAGAATGCGTACCCCAATGTATCCGAAAATGCGCGGCATATGCGCACGCTCCGGATACTGTTACGCGCGATCCTAATCGTCGCGCGCGAGCTTAAGCGCCAACTACAAACTATCTCGCAGTAGCGCACAGTGCGCACCACAGGGCGAGCTGGAACACCAGCTCGCCT
This sequence comes from uncultured Candidatus Saccharibacteria bacterium, assembly GCA_964363265.1. GTDB lineage: Bacteria > Patescibacteriota > Minisyncoccia > Phycocordibacterales > JBBUEZ01 > JBBUEZ01. Next base: position 1,516 of record CAYIHM010000070.1, on the reverse strand, counting down.
TTTTTCTTTTCCGTCACGCAACACAAGCTATAGCTTGTGTTGCGTGACGAGTTTTTTTAATGTACATTATCGCGACAATATTCCTCGTATTCTTCTGTGATATGAAACGGCAAAACGATGCGCCTCGGCATTTGCAAGCAAAATACTTCTTTCCAATTCCCTCTTTCCATTCGCGCTCATCAATGTCTTCCTGTTTGCGTAAATCTGTGCCAAACCAAGTATTTCGCGCGGGCGGTGCCGCTCGTCTTTCACTACCGACACAGTGGGAATATCAATCCCCAATTTCTTCAGTACGCGTTCCGCGCGATTTTTTTGCGCCTTCCCGCCGTCCACAACGATAAGCCGCGGGTATTGCCATTCTGGATGCCCGAAACGCCGCTCAAGCACCTCGGCCAAGCTCGCCGTATCGTCCGCGCCGCGCACTGTCTTAATCTTGAATTTTCTATACGCGCTCTTGTTGGGTTCACCATCTGCTATAACCACCATCACGCCAACCTGCGCCGTCCCGCTGATATGCGCCACATCGTATGCCTCAATACGCATCGCGGAACCTCGTGGGACAGACGCGAAATCACGCAGAAATGCACTCTCTCGTTTTATGAGCGAGATATCCTGAATATGATTGAGTGCAAAGAGTGTCCGTTTCAAATCCGCCGCTTTTTCAAACTCCTGCCTCTTCGCCGCCGCTTTCATCTCCCGCTCAAGTTTTCGCAGTAAAACCTTTTTCTTCCCGCTCAAAAAAAGCGCGAGGTTCCTGATTATCGCGCCGTATTCGGCTTTATTTATTTTGCCGCAACACACCCCCGGACACAATCCGATCTGCGCATTGAAACACGGCTTCACCATTCTAGTATTCTCAAGAATACTAGAATGGTTTGAGGTGTGTATTTTGCGCATTTTGCGCGATATGCACGATGTGCGCGATATTTTTGGCGGGGTACATTTGTCGCGAAACGGAAAAATCTTTCTTATGACCTTGAGTGCTTCTCGCAATAAGCTGCCATTCGGGAACGGCCCAAGCGCATACCCGATCTCCATCTTGGCGGTCGGAGTACCGAGCAGCTCGCGGCCGCGCATCAAAAGCACTCGCGGAAAATCCTCTTTGGTAATGACGATATAATTAAAACTTTTGTCGTCTTTCTCTTTAACATTGTACTTTGGCTGATATTTCCTGATGAGATTCGCCTCCAAAATAAACGCCTCAAGCACCGAGTCGGTTTTTCCATACCGCACCGTTTTCGCCTCGTCCACCATTCGCGCGATCGCCGGACCGCGCCTTTCACCAATATCGGCGCTGAAATAGCTGCGCACGCGATTTTTGAGCGACGTCGCTTTGCCGATATAGAGGATTTCTCCTCGTGCGCCAACAAAAAAATACACTCCCGGCGAATCACGCAACTTTATTTTTTTTAAATCTTGACGAAGCATTATAAATATCATCCCCAATTAAGGCCTCCGTATAATTTCGCCAAAAATCTTTACGACCCGTAGGTCATTCTGCTGAATGAGAGCCGAA
>CAYIHM010000069.1:0-3361 GCA_964363265.1 uncultured Candidatus Saccharibacteria bacterium | reverse complement strand
GCCGTCTCCAGACTCCTCTCCGTCCGCTTTGACGAAGCATCACAGTTCGCGAAGTAGGTCAGGCGGCATGACACAGCGACCGGCATACATGCATCAGTTTTTCTACATTTTCTACCCATTCAATGGGGTCGTATACGATACTGTAGCGCCGTATACGACCCAAGATGCTTTTGGCTATGTATGACGCGATTGACAGAAAGTAGGAAAGTAATATAGTAAGGATATGAAAATACTCTCACGGGTACAGCGCGTGACATCAAAGGGACAGATTACGCTCCCCGTTTCCTGGCGTACCGCTGTTCAATCGGACCAGGTTCTTGTCGAGCAAAAGGGGGAGGTTATAGAGATTTCTCCTGTCCGTCTTGCGCGAAAGAGAGAGAAGGGATGGCACACGGTATTTGATGCTATAAGGGACAATAAAGGAAGGGGGATAAATGCGAAAGATTTGCTCAAGATTTTAAAAAAGATTGACGGATAGCGTATATGCAAGAACACGAGAAATTATTCCGTAAGATTTCTGCGAAAGAGCGAATATTACTTGTGAGCATCACAGAGCAATTGCGCTCGGGGGACCATACGGGACTCACGATAAAAAAGCTGAAAGGGAGCGATTTTTATCGTCTGAGAAAAAAGAATTTTCGCATCATTTTTCACTACGGAAACGCCGGTGCAGAGATAGATTCAATACGATTGCGAGACGAGAATACAACAAGAGTTTCCCGAACTCTTTGAACGTCTCAAGATTTAAACCAGCACGAAATCCAACATTCGCTTGTCCAAGTCGGCGGATTTGAGTCGGAAACGGAGAGGGTCGCCAAGGCGGAAACGTTTTTTTGTCTTTTCGCCTATGAGCGCGTAATTTTTAGGGTCAATGGTGTAGAAATCACCCGTGAGATTTTTAACGTGGATCAATCCCTCAGCTTTTGTTTCTTTTTCTTCCACATAAATACCCCATTCCGTTACGCCGGAGATCACACCTTCAAATTCCTGTCCCACTTTGTCCAACATATATTCCACCTGTTTGTACTTAATACTTCCGCGCTCCGCCTCGGCGGCCGTTTGCTCCATTTCCGACGAATATCGCGATGCCGCTTCAAATTGTTGCAGTTGTTCTTTTGAGACCTTGTGTCCCGCGAGATATTCCGCAAGCAAGCGATGCACCATTATGTCCGGATAGCGGCGAATAGGAGAAGTGAAATGCGTGTAGTGTGAGAACGCGAGGCCGAAATGCCCGATGTTTTTTGTCGTATAGATCGCTTTTGCCATAGAACGGATCGCGGCCGTTTGGATCAGTCCTTCCTCGGCAGTACCGCGAATATCATTTAGCATTTTATTAATATCTTTTGAGCGCGGACCGGCAGGACCCGATTTCAGATCGTAACCCAATGTTTTCAAAAAGCCTTGCAGTTCGGCAATTTTATCTTGCTTTGGCACATCATGCACGCGGTAGATAAATGTACGTTCAATATTTTTGTCTTTCGCGCCGATGTATTCCGCGACCTTCTTGTTTGCAAGAAGCATAAAGTCCTCAATAAGTTTATTGGTGTCTTGCCGTTCTTTTATATACACGCCAAGCGGCTTGCCGAATTCGTCCAGTTTGAATTTCACCTCTTCCGACTCAAACGATATTGCGCCGTTCTCAAATCGCTCTTTTTGCAGGATTTTCGCCATCGTGTTTAATGTAGCGAGTTCGGCATAATGCGGTCCGGATTTTTTGTCCAACACTTCTTGCGCCTCCTCATATGTGAACCGTTTATTGGAATGAATTATCGTGCGGCCAAACCATTGGCTTATGATTTCTATTTTTTTCGCTTTCAACGCGGTTCCGGAAAAAGTGAATATTGAAGAGAATGACAGCTTGTCTTCATTTGGTTTTAAACTACAAAGGTCATTTGAGAGCACTTCGGGAAGCATCGGTATTGTGCGGTCAACGAGGTAGATGGATGTACCGCGCTCCGCCGCCTCTTTATCCAGCGTGGTCCCCGCGCGGACATAGTGCGCTACATCCGCGATATGAATGCCGACTTCAATATCTCCATTTTCAAGTTCGCGGTAAGAAAGCGCGTCGTCAAAGTCTTTCGCGTCGGCGGGGTCAATAGTGAAAGTAAGCACACCGCGGATATCACGCCGCCCCGCTATCTCTTCCGCACTTATTGTCTTGTCTATTTTCGTCGCTTCTTCTTCCACATCCGGCGGAAAGGAAGTGGAGAGTCCTTTCTCCAAAACGATTGCCCTCATTTCCACATCGTTATTTCCTTTTGCGCCGATAACCGTCACGATCTCCCCCAGAGGATTCATTTTCGGGTCATCCCATTTAGCGATTCGCACATACACTTTTTCTCCTTCTTTTGTTTTGCTCGCTTCGTTTTCCGGCAGAAGAATATCGGTATACATTTTGACATCGTCCGGCACGACAAACATCATGCCGTCTACGCGCTTTATGGTGCCGACGAATTTTGTTTTGTAGCGGAAAAGTATCGCTGTTATTTCACCTGATTGTTGAGTATCCTGCTTTTTGTGATGCAGGAGTACTTTTACTTGGTCGCGATGGAGTCCGGTATTTAGGTCGCCGGGAGCTATTTTTACATCGTCATCAAACCCTTCAACTTCCACATATCCAACTCCTTTGCCGGTCACGCGCAGTGTTCCTTCATATTCTTTTTGCGGTTCTTTCATTTGAGCAGTATAGCATTTCGCGCGGTTGACGGCGAGCTTTGTTTTTGTTAGTATTGGCCCTATGTTAAAAATACGACTCCAGAGAGTGGGCAGGAAGCATGATCCGTCTTTTCGCATCGTACTGACCGATTCAAAAAACGCTACAAAGAGCGGGAAGTTTTTGGAAGTGCTCGGCGCGTACAACGCGCGTTTTGGCACTCCCGCTATCAAGAATGAACGCGTACTTTACTGGCTCTCAAAAGGTGCGCAGGCATCCGACACAGTGCACAATCTTCTCATCTCCGCGAAGGTGATAGAAGGCAAAAAGATAAATGTACTTCCAAAGAAGACTGTCCCAGTGAAGGCTGAAGAACCTGTAAAAGCCAAGGAAGCAGTCGTGGCAACTGAAGCCCCAGTGACAGAGGCGGTCACTGAGATTCCGGCAGAAGATACTGCGGTAGCGCCGGAAGAAGCACTCGTTGTTTCAAAAGAAGAACCGGCAGAGGAATCATCGCCGGCTCTCGCGGAAATAACTGAAGAAAAACCAACTGAATAGATTGAATTATACAAACAAAAAACACCGCTCACGCGGTGTTTTTTGTTTGTATGAGGCACACCGAACTTCTTATACTAGTGTTTTGCAAAAGACTACTGATATTCACGAAACTCCATCCCGAGGCAAAAATATGCATATTTCGTCCCGCGC
>CAYIHM010000068.1:0-3450 GCA_964363265.1 uncultured Candidatus Saccharibacteria bacterium | reverse complement strand
AATACGGTGTGCTTGCCGTCAAGCCACGGCGTTGCTTGTGCTGTAACGATGAAAAATTGGCTCCCATTCGTATTTGGACCGGAATTTGCCATCGCAATAGCGCCACGAACAAGTTTCTCATCGTTGATTTCATCCTTAAATGCGTACCCCGGGCCGCCCGTCCCCCACTCTGCCTCTTTTGTGTCATCCTTGGAAAGCGGGTCGCCGCTCTGGATCATAAAATCTTTAATCACGCGGTGAAATTTCGTGCCGTCATAAAAACCGATGTCCGCAAGACCGGTGAAGTTCGTCACCGTGAGCGGCGCCTTCTCAACGAAAAACTCCACCTCTATATCACCCATATTGGTTTTAATAATCACGCTTTTATATTCAACCAACTTCTTTGCAATATCTTGTGTTATCACGGTTTCTTTTTTATTAGCGTAATTGATAAAAAATATCGCGATCGCAACCGCAATAATGACCAGTATTCCAACTCCAAACATTGTTTTATTTGTCATATATTTTCCTACTCAATCTTATTCCTCTCTGCCAAACCCCTTAAATATATTCTTCAGCATAACGCTCCCTTTGCGCAAAAGCGTCGCTTGTTTCCCTTTGTGCGCGCTTAATATCCGCGCCATTTCATCCTTCACCTCATCTATCGCGGCGTACAAATCTTCTTTCTCGGCGACGGCGCGAAATTGCTTCCCGCCGATGGACACATTGAGTTCCGCTTTAAAAATATCGCCCGTATGGTGATGTTTTGTCGTCTTGCCGACCTCCATATTCGCGGAAACGCTCGTATCATCCACGTCCACGAATTTATTGAGCGCATCCACGCGCTTTTCCGCGTAGCTCCGGATTGCATCCGTCAATTCCATCTCCGTCCCCTTGATATTATTTATCAGTATCATAAAAAATTATTGTTATATTGCCATATCGCTCTACTGTTCCCAAATACGCCTTGCATATTCCTCGGGGCAATATAACAGTGAACAGTGTGGCAATCCGACAATCAGTATTATACATCATTTCGCATCAACACTCAAAATTTTTGACGGGCTTGTGTGGCCGCTTATAATACGCGCCTTCCCCACCGGCACGCCAAAGTGCGCCGCCACGAGTTCACGCACGCGCATATTTGCCATATTGCGCTCCGCCTTCTCTCGCACGCTCGCGACAAAATGGTCCTCGCTCTTCTGCTCAAAAAGCTCTTTCTTCGCGCCCGGTGTTACTTTGATCCAGATATACATGGTAAAAAATTTCTAATTGATCTAATTCCTAAAAATAGAACGCGGAAAATATGTTAAAATGGCCTCACGGGGAAACCTGATGAAGCCGTTTTTTTATGAATATTATCGCTATAGAAAAAACAGTGTGTAAAATTCGGGCGCAGTTTGAAACGGGTCTGGTTAACAGATATCTACTTATCAATATCTATAATGAATACACTGACGTTGGCGATACGGTGAGTTTTGTGAATAAGGCAAAAGATATATTTCCACGCGGGAATTGCGGTATTGCATCTTTATATCTCAAAAAAGAACTCGGCGGAGAAATTGTTCGCGGAAAATATGGAAAACATAATCACACATTTCTGCTCATTGACAACACCGTCATAGGTATCACCGCGGATCAGTTCGGGGGTCCTGAAGTTTATGTGGGACCACTTCAACACCCTTGGACATTGAAGAAAGTCCGCTGATTACGATATTGCGCTCCGCCTTCTCTCGCACGCTCGCGATAAAACGATTCTCTTTCCCCTCTTCGGGTGTGAATGATTCCTTCTTCGCGTTCTGTGTTACTTTGACTCTAATAAACATCGTGTTCGTCTTTTGACTTTACAAACTTTATAGACTTTTAGACTGTGTGTACAAGCAGCATATTCGTCCCGCCGGTTTTGCCGAAAGGCACGCCCGCCGCTATAACAACACGGTCGCCTTTTTTCGCGATGCCGTTCTTCACGAGAAACTTTCCTACTCCGTCGCGCACTTCACCGACGTATTTAAACCCTTTTATCCTAACTGGATAACAACCAAATGAAAGCGCGAGTCTGTTGTAGGTGCGCGTGTTCGGCGTCATCACGATAATAGGCTGTTTCGGGCGAAACCGCGATATCATCCGCGCCGTCGTTCCGGATTCTGTCAGAGCGACAATAGCTTTCGCATTTATATCATTGGCCACATAAACCACTGAATCCGTCACGGCATCAATAATACTCTTCACATCTGCTTCATCCCTATACTCTCGCTCCATATAGCGCTCCTCCGTCTTGCGAGCAACCCTTGTCATCACCGTTACCGCTTCCACTGGATATTTGCCGAGTGTTGTTTCCTCCGAAAGCATCACTGCATCCGTGCCGTCCAAAATAGAGTTCGCGACATCGGATACTTCCGCGCGCGTCGGCACCGGAGAATTGATCATCGATTCCAACATCTGTGTGGCGGTAATCACCGGTTTGCCCACCGCGTTGCATTTTTCAATTATCATTTTCTGGAGAAGCGGAACATCTTCCGCAGGAACTTCCACCGCCAAATCACCGCGCGCCACCATAATACCGTCCGCAAGCGTGATAATCTCGTCAATGTTTTCCACCGCCTCCTGCGTTTCTATTTTCACGATGATAGGCGCGTCAGATTTCCCGGCTTTCAAAAGCCCGCGGAGTGTTTCAATGTCCTTTGGCTTGCGCACAAACGAAAGCGCCACAAAATCAACTTTGTTTTTTATTCCAAACGCAAGGTCAGCGCGGTCTTTCGCCGTGATGGAGCTGATGCTCAAATACGCGCCCGGCACATTCACGCCGCGTTTGCCTTTCGTATCACCGCCCACTATAACCTTGCACACAATGCTGTCTTTGGTCGTGCTTATTACCTCCAGTCTTTTTTTCCCGTCGTCCAAAAGAATCGCTCCTCCTTTTTTCACTTCTTTCGGCAAAAGCGGATAATTCACATACGCCTTCGTCTCATCACCCACAATCTTTTTCGTGGTAAGCGTAAATATGCTCCCTTTTTTGAGCATCACGCGCTCCTGATAAAATTCACCGATACGAATCTTGGGTCCTGCGAGGTCTTGCAGGATTGCTATTGGCCTGCCCAATTTCTCGGCAACTCTGCGCGCTGTTTTGACGCGCGCGCCATGCTCGGCAAAATCGCCGTGCGAAAAGTTGAGCCGCATCACATTCATTCCGGCCTTCACGAGTTCCGTCATTGTCTTTTCATCCTCCGTTGCCGGTCCTATAGTCGCCACTATCTTTGTCTTTTTTTTGAATATCGCCTCTTGCATATGAAAAGATGAAAACAATAAATATGTTGCCTATACTACTGAATTTAAGCCCATCAGTCAAATCAGACATTCTTTTTTGCGCCACTTGCATAATTTTGCTATAGTAATTCCATTCTTTCCAAAAAGAAATATATTCCGCGGTAGCTCAGCGGTAGAGCGACCGCCTGTTAAGCGGTTGGTCGTAGG
>CAYIHM010000067.1:0-3473 GCA_964363265.1 uncultured Candidatus Saccharibacteria bacterium | reverse complement strand
GAGGGTAGGCGAATCCATTCGCCCCCGAAAAATAGACGGAGAGATTGCAATTTTTTCTTGGTTTGTCATACATATTATTTATCTCCTCTTGTACCTCGTCGCCCTGCCAAGTCCAATCTTTTCAATCCATTTCAATCGTAAAAGTTTAACAAGTGCCTGATTGATAGTTGGACGAGGAATGCTGGTGTCTTTAAGTATTTGAAGTGGCGTAATTTCGGTATCAGATTTTAAGACAAAATCCCAAACAATTTGCTGTTGCGGAGACAATAATTTCCCAACTTCTTCTCTTGAAAGCAACTGAACGGCATGCTTTGATTGCTCAAGAATTATTTTAAAGAAAAAAGAAAGCCACGGAACGATATTTTCCGCATCTGTCCTGAATGTTTTCTGACTTTGTCGCAATGCTACATAATATTCCGACCTATTATCCTCAATCAATTTTTCTTGCGAAATATAAGGCATATATTCATACCCGTGCTGAAGCAAAAGTAAGTTGACGAGAATACGCGAAAGTCGCCCATTGCCATCAGCGAAGGGATGTATCAAAAGAAACTCAACAATAAAATTACCAATAATCACAAGTGGATGAAATTTCTTTTCCAAAAAAGCATTCTGCGTCCACTCAACCAATTCCTGCATTTCTTTCGGAGTTAACCACGACGAGGTTGTATCAAACAAAATCTGGGTTGGTTCACCATCAGAATTAACCATCGCCACTTTGTTATCAGTTGATTTATAGTTTCCGCGATGAATAATATCTTTTTCCGTGTATTTCAATAATTCTCTGTGAAAAAATTTGATTGTGCTTTCAGAAAAAGGAATGGATTTGTATGCTTCAAAAACATTAGTAAGAATTTCAAAATAACCGCGAACCTCTTGCTTGTCGCGATTTTTAAATTTCTGAATAGATAATCCTCTCATTACTCGTTCTACGTCTTCGTCGGAAAGCTCCGACCCCTCAATTCTAGTGGATGCGCCTGTTGAAGTGACAAGTACGGATTTTTTAAGCTTGCCGAGCACTTGCGGATCAAGCTTCGCGCCGAAAACCCATTTGCTTTTTAGTAAATCAATTTCATCAATAATTTTATTGATTTCCTGTGGCAAATTTTGTATTCTCTTGTTGAATTTATTGTCCATAATCTTATATATGCTATATGTAAGATTGTATAAGATTATTAAAAAGAAAACAACAGCCAAGACAAAAATACTTACTAATTTGCAAAAATCCCTATATTTTGCAATACTTATGACAATAGGATGACCAACATGGTTCGAATCGCTTAAGCACGGCCTACCTTCGCTACGCCGTAGTCTTTGACGAAGGCGAGCTTCGCGAAGATACTGGCGTGGCTACGGCATGACACAATCCGCCAGCTAGAATTTGAAAGTGATTTTTGGGCGAAAAGGAAAAGGATTTATTAAGAACGGAAGAAATAAATACTCCGCCCCCGCCGTTTTTGAAATTATGAAAGCCCCGGCGGGACGCCGGGGCTTTATCTTTCAGGAAGCGAGGTGTCGAAGCGTGTGTGCATATGGAAGAATGTACTGACCTTCCGTATGCCGAACGCTTTGCAACACTTCCGTGAGAAGCGAAAAATGTGCCGCGAGCGCGCGAAATGTTTCGGCGCCCATACACGATGGGTCCGCGCCGAGCTGTCCGTATGCGCCTTGCCCGACCTCGCGATAATACCAAAGCGACACGCGTTTCTTTGCGCGTTCCGGGAAAAGCCCGGAAAGAAGTAGGCACGCATCTCCGGTTTCTTTCATCTTTTCGTATCGGAAAACGCGCTGATGCAAAACGCCGTCCAAGTACGCCGTCGCCGCGTCCCAAACGGCAATTTCGGCTTTTGTCACATATCTCGCAAGGAGAAAAACGAGGTAACTCTCCATCTCCTGCCCCAATGTAACACCGCGCCGAAACTCCCCTTCTGCAACGAGCCGGTGGAAAAGATGTGTCGGATGCCCGCTTATTATCTTCATTGTCGCGTCCTCGCTTCATCGGTTTTTGTTGGACTTCTCTCTATATCAAAGCACTATGCCGAATTTTTGCAACCCACACAGCATAAACATTGCTTCTTTTACCAACGCATTTTTATCAACACGCGCCTATTGCCTACCGCGCACCTTTCTCATATACTTATAGACAAGATGCGTACAATACGATACAAAGATTTACCCAGCACCACTTTTGCCGATTCACCCGCTTTGCCGCAAAATGGGAATAGTGGTAGCACAGCGATAATGAGCCACAGCCGTGTCTTACGCAAAAGTGGTGCTGGGTTTACTATACTTGAGCTTTTAATATCTGTCGCCATTATTGCGATGCTGTCGGCTATTACAATGACGCTTCTATCGGGCGTGAAAGAAAAGAATCGCGACGCGAAAAGAATGCAGGATATTCATCAACTGCAAAACGCGCTCAGTCTTTATTACGCCAATCATTCTCAATTTCCCATCGCCGCAACGGCAATAAACATTACAGGCACCGATACCTTTTCGGAAGAGTTGGAAGCGGACGGAGTGATTCCCGCAGTGCAAACCGACCCGCTTTATCCGGCGCAAGCCTATGTATATGAATCGTCCGCCGGAAGCACTTTCACAATCACGTTTTGTCTTGAAACAGATACCATAGAAGGATACTCTGTCGGGTGCAATAATACCGTCACCCCATAAAAAATATGCAGCCGGACAAAATACACTGGAGCGCGCTTGAATACGAACACCGCGATCGCAGCAACGATTGGTTTTGGGTTGTCGGCATCATCGCACTTGCTCTCGCTGTGATTTCTATCATTTATGACAATATTCTTTTCGCGATACTTATCGTGATAGGCACATTTACTCTGCTTATGTACGCGGCTCGCGCTCCGCATATGGTGGATTTTGAAATCAACAGACGCGGTGTAATTATCAAAGACCGTCTTTACCCATACAACGCGCTTAAATCATTTTGGTTGCGCGACAACCATCGCGGACGAAAACTCGTTATACAATCGGAGAAAATGTTGATGCCAAACATTACAATTCCGCTCTCCGATGATATGGACATCAATACCATTCACCTATTTCTAGTTGAATACCTTGAAGAACAAGAGCATCACGAAAGTCTCTCCGAGCTCATTATGGATTATTTGGGGTTCTAGGGGGTCAGCTCTTTAGCTTGAAAGTTTTTTAGTCCGAAGCAAAAACACCGTGAATATATCGCGGCGTTTTTGCTTCAGTGGCAAAAGTGCGAAAATCGTGTTACATTTCAGTGGTGTAAAGTTTTCTGTTGTCGGCCATATATTGTCTGTTGCGGGTTGCTGGTTGTCAGTTGTTGGTTACTTATTGTAGGTTGTTTGTAATTACCGCCCTCGTCGTTCAACGGATAGGATGCATCCTTGCGGAGGATGTGATGCAGGTTCGATTCCTGCCGAGGGCACAGCGAATAAAATGAGCGGATGTCCGCGGCAGGAATCGAACCGCAGGCGCCT
>CAYIHM010000066.1:0-3476 GCA_964363265.1 uncultured Candidatus Saccharibacteria bacterium | reverse complement strand
ACAAAACTCCAATTCCGCGTCTTTTCCATCAATTTCGGCTACGGCCCAGGACTCAAAATATCAAAGTGAGAAATTTTTAACGGAATATAAGTCTTCTTCGTCCGGCGCATTTGGCGGTACGGGTTCAATCTTAGCGCCTGAACCGTCCTGCATAATACTCTGTGGCGCAACAACAGTGCCATGCCCCATATGCTCAATGAGCTTGCGCAAATCCTCATGCGAAAAAAAGTCTATTAGCACCTTTCCGCCCACTTCTTTGCGGTCAATGCGCACCCGCGTACCAAGCATTTCGGTGAGCTTTTCTTCCATTTGTGTCATTTCAGGGTCTAAATCTTTCTTACGCGCTTTATCAACGGCAATGCGTCGCGCTATATCTTCCGCCTCGCGCACGGTAATTTTCTTTATCATTATTTCTTTGAAAAGCGTGGTTTGCTCTTCCGGACGGTCTGTAAGCATCATCAGCGGACGCGCGTGTCCCTCCGTCATCTTCCCTTGCGCAATGGCGTCCAATACATCTTGTGGCAACATCAAAAGCCTCAGGCTGTTTGAAACATATTCACGGCTCTTCCCAATCTTCTTTGCGATTTCAGTATGCTTGAAGCCGAATTCATCGGCAAGACGGCGAAATGCCATCGCGCGGTCCACGGGGTTCAAATCTTCACGCTGAAGATTTTCAATAATTGCGAGTTCCAATTTCATCTGATCGGTATCGGCCTGCGCGCGGATTACAACAGGCACTTGCGTAAGGCCTGCAATACGCGCCGCGCGCAAACGCCGCTCGCCCGCTATAAGCTCATATTCCACCGCCAAACCGCCATCGTCTTGCGCAATTTCTTTGCGCGTCACCACCAAAGGCTGAAGCACGCCATACTGGCGGATAGAATCGGCAAGCTCGCGAAGGCGCGCCTCGTCAAACTCTTTTCGAGGTTGAAACGGATTTGGCTTTATCTTTCCAACCTCAATATGAAAAATGGAATCGTTGTAAAACATTATAGTAGTGTGCGGGCATTAGATTATACCGTATAGTATAACCGAGAGAAAAGAGATTTGAAAGAGACTATGAGTTGCTTGGTTTGATTTTTACGGAATATTTGAGTAAGATACATACTGACAACATTTAGGGCGTGTGGCGGAATTGGTATACGCGTACGCCTCAAAATCGTATGAGGCAACTCTTGAGGGTTCGAGTCCCTCCACGCCCACAATAATGACACAGACGGCTCGCATAGCGAGCCGTCTGAATTTCTGCCGGCTATTTTCTGCCAACTACTCGTTACCCTATATCTTCCCCACAAGATCCATCCCGGGCTTTAGCGTATCGCCGCCAGGCTGCCAGCTTGCCGGACATACTTGCCCGCCGTGCTCGCGGACAAACTGCGCCGCCTGCAGTTTGCGGATGAGTTCTTTTGCGCTACGGCCGATGGAATTGTCGTTCACCTCCACGGACACGATTTTGCCATCCGGATCAACGATGAATGTTCCACGAAGCGCATTCCCCTCCTCGGTGATATACACGCCAAGCGCGCGAGAAAGCTCTCCCGTTCTGTCGGCAAGCATCGGAAATGTGATCTTCTTGATTGCCTCGGAAGTGTCCTGCCACGCCTTGTGCGTGTACACTGTATCTGTACTCACTGAAAGCACCTCCGTGTTGAGTTTTGTAAATGTCTCGTAATGTTCAGCCATTTCCTCCAGCTCGGTCGGGCAGATAAAAGTAAAATCCGCCGGATAGAAAAAAAGGATACACCATTTTCCCTTATAATCAGACAGTTTTATTTTTTGCTCTTCATTTTTGTAATACGCACCCAACTCCATATCGGGGATCATCTGTCCAACAAGCGGATATGCTCTAGCCATTTCTTCGCAACCTGCGCCCGCGCACAAATTTTGTTTATCTTTACAGCAGTTCATAATATATTTGATAGGTTACCTTGTAATGTGTGGGTTTTCATTCTACCATACCAGAATATATGAAGCAAAAACAAAAAATACTCGTCATCCTCGGCCCTACTGCATCGGGTAAAAGCAACCTTGCCGTAATACTCGCCAAAAAATTTAACGGCGAGATTATCTCGGCAGATTCACGGCAGGTCTATCGCGGGCTTAATATCGGCACGGGGAAAATTACACGCCGCGAAATGCGCGGCATTCCTCATCATTTGCTTTTCATCGCAAGTCCGAGAAATATATTCACGGTCACGCAGTGGAAGAAAATGGCGGAAAAAGCGATTGCGGACATCGCGCGCCGTGGCAAACTTCCCATCATCTGCGGCGGCACCGGCTTTTATATTCAAGCTATCGTGGACGACATCTCAATTCCCGAAGTGCCGCCAAACGCAAAACTTCGCGCTATATTGGAGAGAAAAACACCCACGCAACTCTTCGCGATGCTCTCAAAATTTGACCCTGCTCGCGCGAAAACGATTGACAGATACAATCCGCGCCGTCTTATCCGCGCCATTGAGATTGCGAAAACGCTCGGCTCCGTCCCACGCTTAGTGCTTGGAGTACCAAGTAAATATGAAGTGCTGCAAGTCGGCATACAAACGGACGACAGCACATTGCGCGCGCGCATAGAGAAACGAAACGCGAATATGCTTCGGCGCGGGCTCATTGCTGAAGTAAAAAAATTGCGCGCGCAAGGTGTTTCAAAAAAACGTATGCTGGAACTCGGCTTTGAGTATTCCCTTCCGCTCAAGTATCTCTCCGGCAATATATCAAAAAATGAAATGCTGAAAGAAATGAATTCCGCCACATGGCAATACGCCCGCCGCCAAAAAACATGGTTCAAGAGAGATAAAAGAATACAGTGGTTTGTCCCGAGAGAAATCGAGAAGTTTAAGAACGCCGCCGATGAAGAGAAAATTGCACGAATTGCACAAAAATTTTTATCGCACAATCCTCCGCACAAGAAACGGCACGGCGACAAGAATTGACCAGCCTGCAATTACGACAATGTTAATCCCAAAAATCTCGTATGAAATGCCGGGAATAGTGTAAACCCACTCATGCGCAAATGTATTCGGAATCTCGTGCACAAACGCATTGATTACAACTAGAACGGCAAACAAAAATGGAATCGTGGCGATATATTTCCGCAACAGTATGAAAAGTTCGTAGATGAGAAAAAAAGCAAACTGATATGTAATGAGAAACACATTTATGAATTGAACGAGTGAACCGTGTAAATTGTAATGCCATAAATGGAATCCGAATCTTCCAACAAGCTCAATCGCGACGGCAGCAAGCGTGTAAAGAAGATAGATGCGCACAAGCCGCTTCTTATCGTTTTCAAGAAGCCATAGAAGTGTTTTCTCGCCCTTACCATAATTCACTGAAGCGAGAAATACCGCGCCGCCCACAACAAAATAACCATACCACGGCACTTGTCCAAGTAATGCCGATACAAGGCCGAAAAAAAAGAAAAATAATCCGAAAAATCTTGCTCGTGTGTTAAACATACATACTTTATAAAAATA
>CAYIHM010000065.1:0-3523 GCA_964363265.1 uncultured Candidatus Saccharibacteria bacterium | reverse complement strand
ATGATTGCGTTTCCATTGAATGTAATTCGTGGAAAACTGATAATATTCGTCAAACATCGCGCGCGCCATATATATGCGCGCGCGGCGCCAATACGCAATCGCTAAAATACTTTCGGGTGAAGAATGCCGTTAGAGAACGCTTCCTGAAGGGGACGGTGGAACGAACTGAAATCAAAAAATCCTACACGCCGACGAACAGTTTGCCGCGCGCGCGCGTACAAAAGAATCCGTTGTTCCGCAACCGCATAAAAAGCGAGAGCGAAAAACAAGATGATGAAGAGCAGGAGAACGGACGGTTGGATAGGAAAGGCAGTGAACATTTCCCGCCATACCGCAATATGCGCGAGCGCGTTCATTGTACACGCTGTGTTCGGGTGCAATATGCCCGTAAGAAGGCACCCGGACATCGGTTCATTTGAATTCATATCTGAAGACAACGAAAGGGGGGAGGAAATATGCATCCCCGCTTCGGTATAAGTCACACCAAAAATACCGCTGAAAAAAAGCGCGATAAGTGCAAATGTGAGGAAAAATCTGTCCGCATTCCGTTGCCCCATATAAAACAAAGTATAGCAGAATCAAAAAATTTCGCCATACTTACTGCGACTGCCGTATATGCGCCTACTGCACCTCCGGCGTCTGTGCGCCCGATTTCTTCATCTTCGCGTCAAGCGCGAATGCACCGGGGCCGGTTATCATAAGAGAGATCGTCGCGGCAAGGATCAGGAGAATGAATTCATATCCGCCCGTTGCCATAAAAAATCCTTTAGAGATGTGCGCCGTGAAAAGCGCGACGAGCGCCACGACAGAAAGGATCTTCGCGACCCAGTGCGTAAAGAGGCCTAAAATAAGAAGGATGCCGCCGCCCAATTCCGCCGCGATCAAGAGGGCCGCAAACACGCTCGCTGCCGGAAATCCGAGGGACGCGAGAAATCCAGTCGTACTCTCAAGACCGAACTGCGTTAATTTCTGATACCCGTGCATCGCGAAAATAAGACCTGTCACGAGACGCAGAATGGGGGAGGCGTATGGTCCCAACGCGTCAGCGCATTTACAATTGAATATGTTCATACGATATGTAAGTTACTAATATGTCATAAGTATACCCCCACGGGCAAAAAAGAGGCAACGTCTCCACCGAATACTTATATTTCCTCCTCATCACGCAAAAACCCGCCCGCTTGGAGATCCCAGAGTTTTGCATAGAGACTTTTCTTTTTCTTGATGAGCCCAGCGTGCGTTCCCTCTTCCAAGACCGCGCCGTCTTTGAGTACGATGATGCGATCCATCTTGCGGACTGTGGAAAGACGGTGCGCAATGACGATTACTGTCTTTCCTTTCATGAGAACATCCAGCGCGTCTTGAATGAGCGATTCCGAATGCGAGTCTAAACTGGATGTCGCTTCGTCTAACACCAAGATCGGCGCGTTCTTCAAAATCGCGCGCGCGATCGCAACGCGCTGTCGCTCACCGCCGGAGAGTTTGATGCCGCGCTCGCCGACATAGGTGTCGTACCCATGCGGCAAAGACTCAATAAATTCGGCGCAATGTGCAAGCCGCGCCGCTTCTATCACCTCCGCGTCAGTCGCCTCCGATTTACCGTAACGAATATTCTCCATAATGGTGCGGTGAAAGAGAAGCGGATCCTGCGGTACAAGACTCACATTGGTGCGCAAACTGTCCAATGTCGCATGTCTGATGTTCTGCATATCAATCGTAATTTTCCCTCCTGTCACATCGTAGAAACGGAGAAGCAGTCGCACAAACGTCGTCTTTCCTGCGCCGGACGGACCGACGAGAGCGACTTTTTCACTCGGTTTAATCGTCATCGTCACATTCTGTATAACCTCGCGCGTCTTGCTGAACGCAAATGTCACATCATCAAGCATAACCTCTCCGAAAGGAACTCTGAGCGGCACCGCTCCCAATACATCTTTAATCTCATACGGCAGCATCATAATCTCCACCATTTCTTTCGCGTCCGCATACCCCTGATACATGTCACGAATAATTCTTCCCACTTCCCAAAGGCGGTTTCCAAGCCCGACGATATACACCTGAAGAAGCACAAAGATGCCGATGGTCATAGCTCCGCTTTCCCAATATTGAATCGCAAAATAAAACACCGCAAATTCAATAATAATGATGAGCGCCGCTTGGATCGCTTCCAAAACTTGCGCAATGTTCCAATTGAAAATGGTTATTTTTGCTTGTTCCATCGTCACCTCTCGAAAACGCCGGGACTCATCCGCGTGTCGGCTAAAAATATCAATGTTATTTTGATTGGTAATCGCGTCGGCGAGCACGGCGGTTGTGTGAGAATCGGCAGCCGCGGCCTTTATATTGTATTTCAACTGCCAGCGTGAGAAGAAAAAATTCACAACAATGTAAAATACTGCCCATAAAAAAATGAGCATGGAAAGTCGCGGCAAGAGCGTCCACGTAACCACGATAACACCGGTAAAATAGACCAATAACGGAACAAAATTCCATGTAATACGGTCCGCGAGTTTCTCGAATGCACGAGCGTAGCGCCCCACCCGTTGGACCAACGAGCCCGCAAAATTGTCCGTAAAAAATCTGTACGAGTGATGCGACAATATATCGTATGCCTGCTGTCGCAATTTCGCCATCGTCTTCCCTTGAAAATACACGTTTGCGGTTGCACCGACACGCCACCCAACCCACTGGCACCCGCTAAGTGCCAGAATCACGAGAATAATATGAACGAGTTCCGGGGCAAGCGCCGTTCTCTCTGCCGAGGAAGAAACGACATCAAAAAATTTCTTATAATACAGAGGTATAATGATATTGATAACACTTGCGGCGATGATTGCAAGAAACGTAAGCGGCATACTTACCGTCTTTCCGTGTACTCCCTTCCACATAAAAAAGAATACGTCGCGAAGACGCACTTCCGGATATACGATATTTGAGTGTCTTGGTTTCATTGTCTGAGAGTACAATAAGTATAGCACGGTCTCCGCCCCGATGTAACGTCGGGGCGGAGATTTTTATTTAAAAATCTCGGCTCACGCAAGCGTGAGCCAAGATGCGTGTTCAAGAATAAGTGTTTCAGGAGCGTTCGTAATAGGCGGCGCTGCCCTCTCCTCGCTGTACGATGAGACCCTTATTTTCCAATTGTTGCAAATAGCGCGTCGCCGAGGCATCGGAGACGCCGAGGAGATTCTCCACATCATCATTTTTGATACGCCCCTTCTTCTCAAACAACCCGAGTATCTTTTTTTCTTTTTCCAAAAAATCCTTTTCCGGTTTTATGGAAAGACCTTCTCCGCTCACACCAAACAATATTTTCATAATGATCATTAATAGCTGACTCTTTTAGATCCCAAATTTTATGTCCAGCTGGGAAAGCATCAATCCCTCCGTTTTGTTCAATGAACTGACCGAAATATACTTTTTTACCACCTCCAAATTCTTGAGGAACTTCGAGCGCAAGTTCTGGTATTTTTACTTCATGACCATTTTTTACCAACTCATCTCTGGCTGATTCCATTTCTTT
>CAYIHM010000064.1:0-3635 GCA_964363265.1 uncultured Candidatus Saccharibacteria bacterium | reverse complement strand
CTTCTAGTAAAGCCGTAGTATATCAAATTCAGCAACCCAAAAAGGCCTTTAGCTCGCATTTTCTTTCCAATTACTGCGCGGTATAATGGCGCTATCGTATGGAGTCGCTTCTTTTGCAATACATTGAATCGTGGCGCGTTCTTGGGTATCTCGTTATTTTCTTCGGGATGTTTTTTGAGGGTGAGGTGCTTTTGTTTGCCGCGTTTTATCTCGCTCGGCAAGGGTATCTTGATATCGGGGATACTTATATAATTGCAACTTGTGGCGCTATAATCGGAGATATTCTTTGGTATTATATCGGGCCATTTGCGAATACCGACCGTTTTTGGCTTACCCGTTATTTTCGCCGTGTTGCCGCGCCGGCCGACAGAATTATTGCGCGCGAGCCGTTCATCGTGCTTGTCATATCAAAGTTTACATATGGATTTCACAGAATAACCATTTTGCGCGCGCGGCCAGCCGGCATTCCGCTCCACTCATTTTTGAAAATGGACATACCGGCTCTTTTTATATGGACAGCAACAATAGCGGTCCTCGGGTACGCACTTGCCGAGTCACTCGTATTTTTTAAGGAGTATATAAAATTTGCAGAAGTTGGATTTTTGATTGCAATTCTCGTATTTGCCGGCATTGCGCACCTAATTTCCAAGCAGTCTAAAGAGATGATTCGTCATATGGATGAAACAGGAAAATAGCCTGTATTATCAACATAAATTGCGGTGTTGCTTTTTTTGTTCGTTTGTGCTATACTACCTACAACCTGTTGAACCTCTTTTAGGTGTCGGTGTTTCGCATTGTACACAAGGGTGTGGTCGAGCAGGATAGTATATTTCGAGGGACGAACATTTTGTGTACGCACCCGAGAGACAAAAAGAAAATGGCAAAAAAGCTTTATGTAGGGAATCTTCCTTACTCAACTACTGACAATGAGCTTAAGTCCACTTTCGCGGCATATGGTGATGTTGTTTCGGCAACAATCATTATGGATAAGTTTTCCGGCCGCAGCAAGGGATTTGGTTTCGTTGAAATGTCGGGAGATGCAGATGCCGACAAGGCGATTGAAGCGTTGAACGGCAAAGATATGGGCGGCCGCGGACTCGTTGTGAACGAGGCGCGTCCGATGAAGGAGCGCACCAACAACTACTAAGTTTTTGGCAGTGGAAAACAAAAAAGTCCCTCACGGGGCTTTTTTGTTTTCGCATCCTGTGTTATATAAGATACTATATATGAAGGAACAAGTGCGCAATACGGTATATGAACTTCGCGCGAAAGAAAACATTACCCAGGAGGATCTTGCGGAAGCGATTGGGGTGACGCGACAGACGGTGATCGCGATAGAAAAGGGGAACTACGCGCCCTCGGTGTTGCTTGCGCTCAAGATCGCGCGGTTCTTCAAGGTTCCCGTTGAGGAAATCTTTTTTATCAAGAAATAACTTTTTTTATGAAAGAACGAATTTTTAATGAGATCATTATCGCCGCGGCACTTTTGATATTGCTCGTTTTGGTGGTGAATCCGTGGCATCTCTGGATGCCGGATACGCTCACTTATGCCGCGATCGGGGTGCTCCTTATCCTTACGGGGCTTTTTGCTGGGATTGCGTTTCGCGGAACTCCTGAAGATGAGCGGGAGGAGATGCATCTTTTCTTTGCAAGCAAGGCAGGGTATTTTGTCGGTGTTGTCATCCTTCTTATTGGTGTCTCGCTACGGCTATTTGAAGGATATGTTGACCCCTGGCTTGCGGGTGCTCTTGCGGGTATGGTGATCGGGAAAGTGGTAGCTCAAGCATGGGCAAAGCTCCATAGGTAGGCTTTGTTAGATATGTCCAACACCTAGCGTTGGGCACATTAAAGGTGTGGATAACTGATGTAAAGAGGACTTTACATCTTTTTTCTTTCGTATATACTGTATGCATTACCATTTTTAATAGAGTAATCGTACGCATTATATGAAAACAAATAATGGCCTCGCGACGCCAGCGATCATCGCGATCATCGCTATCATTCTTATCGGAGGCGGATTGTGGTACGCGAACACAACGAGCAATGAAGATATGATGGGCGAAAAAGCGGGAGATATGATTGAGAAGGGTGATGTGATGCTGAAGGAGGGCGAGGAAATGATGGAAGAGGGGGAGAAGATGATGAAGGAGGGTGAAGCGATGATGGGAAAGGACATCATGGTAACGCTTGGCGCGTTGAACAATTCCGGCCAGACCGGTAAAGCAATGTTCGCGCACATGGGTGACAAAACGAAAGTCACGGTTGAGATTGCCACAGGAGCAGGCGTTCCGCAGCCATCCCATATCCACGCAGGCACATGCGCGGCGCCTGGCGCAATTGTCTATCCACTCTCTCTAGTAGTGAACGGCAAGGCGGAAACCATCCTTGACGCATCGTTGGAAACAATCGGTGGCAAACTCCCGCTCGTCGTCATTGTGCACAAATCAAAAGAGGAAGCGAAAATCTTCACATCATGCGGCGAACTTCCTAAAGAAGGATGGGGGGGCGCGATGATGACGGAAGGTGATGCGATGATGGAAGGAGACAAGATGCAATAATCACTCCGTCTTGCGACCGGATAACGAACACCCAATGAATGAAAACACAAAAAAGACCCCGCTTATATGGGTATTGATCGCCACCGCCGTCCTTTTAGGAGGAGCGGCGTACTTTACTCGCGGTTCCCAGAGCGACACGGTAATGAAACAGGAAGAATCCACTATGGAGAAGGGGGACACGGAGCGGGAAGAAGGAGAAGCAATGATGGATGAGAAAAACGACGCGATGATGGAGACGGGAGAGGCAATGACGGTATATAAGGGCAAGAAGATCGCGGGAGACAAGGCGGTGCTTCTTGAATTCAACAAAGCGGATTATGACGCGGCAATAGCATCGGATAAGCTGGTGGTGCTCTATTTCTACGCCAACTGGTGTCCAGTCTGCAAAGAAGAAACAGCGAACGCGTTTTACCCGGCATTCAATGAATTGACGACCGATGAGGTGATCGGTTTTCTCGTCAATTATAAAGACAGCGACACCGACAACAATGAAAAAGCACTCGCGGCTCAATACGGGATTCCCTATCAGCACACGAAAGTATTCGTGAAGAATGGAAAACAGATCTTGAAAGCGCCCGACGGATGGAATAAAGCACGCTACTTAGAAGAAATAGAGAAAGCGATTACCCGATAACAAAAACTTATGGAAATGAAACCTATGGATGAAGCTGCAACTTCCTCAAAACAGTCGCGCGATTGGAGTGTCTTCTTTTCAAGCGTTTTTTTTGTTTTGGGTTTCTCGCTGGTATTTTCCCTCGTCGGGGTACTCTTGCAGACGATCCTTTCAAATGTTTCCTATACCGTTCAAGAATGGTTGGGGCGCGTGGGTGGCGTTATCATCATTCTGTTCGGGTTTTTTCTGCTCGGTTTGTTCACGCCGGCGTTCTTAAAGACGGACCATAAGATTCTCGTTAAGCGGCGGTTTCGCTCGCATTACCTGACATCTTTCGTGTTCGGTGCCGCGTTTGCCGTGGGTTGGACCCCGTGTGTTTCCGCGGCTTTGGGCGCGATTCTGGCGCTTGCATCAACATCGGCGGGAAGCGCGTTCTTGCTCTTGGTCGCCTACACGCTTGGATT
>CAYIHM010000063.1:322-3646 GCA_964363265.1 uncultured Candidatus Saccharibacteria bacterium | reverse complement strand
AAAAATATATCAAGCGCTTTCAAGAGTGTCGCGGCATCCTTTTTGGAACCAACGAGATGTACGATATTTTGCAAGTTGAATTCGTTTATTAGATTGACAAGGGGCACTTTTCCCTCTCCGTCGCCTATTACAACATATACAATCGGGCGCGGTAATTCCATATCATTTACTAGATGGCGTATGCCCATAAGCGCGTAAGTAATGCCCTTATTTTTTGTCAATTCGGCGATAGCGCCCATCCAAAGCGCGTTTTTGGGGACATTTTTCGCGCGTGCTCCCAAGAGTTCGGCCTGCGCTTGTTCGCGCGGTAAAAAATTGGGAGTCGTAATTCCATTGTGTATGACGATGATTTTGTCGCGCGCAAAAAACATAGAGCGCCCTTGCCGAGCGTTGTATTCGGAAACAGCAATTATGGCGTGAGAACAAACGACAGTAACCCACGAAACAAAACGAATGGCAATACGTTGCCACAGCGGACGGTCTTCATTGAACGCCCATCCGTGTACGGTGAAGATAATCGTAGCTTTTAGCTTGTAGCTTTTAGCTTGTAGCGGGTTGCTCTTCGGCAGAAAATTATAGATTCTGGCGGCGACAGAGCCGATACCGCCGACCTTAGAACTGTTCAAGTGGATTATGTTTGGGTTTTCAGAGAGAAATAAAGAGAGAAGTGAAAAGAATACCCGTATTTCGTCAAAGAAATAAATATCTCTGCCGAGGCGCGGTATGGATATTGTGCGGATATGTTTTTCCTCCAGTTTTTCTTTAAGTTCGTCTTCTCCGCCGAATGCCACAACGATATCAAAATTCGCTTTAGGCAGGTGAGTCGCGAGGTCATAAATATAGCGTTGCGCCCCGCCCCAATTTGATTTGGTAGCAACGTACAGTATTTTTGTTTTTCTTTTGTTGCTTTGAGTGTCCACATAGCCATTATATAGGTTTTATTGTATCATTACAGCATTATGAGCATTTCCAATAGAAAAGAGGCGCTGGTCCTCTTTGTGGGGGATGTGACACTCCTTATTGCCGCCCTATGGCTCACACTGCTCGTACGGTACGCCGAGCTTCCCGACGCAACGCTTTTTGTCGGGCATATCGTGCCGTTTGGCATACTCTTTTTGGTATGGGTGGTGAACTTTTTTATTGCGGGGCTGTATGAGAAGCATACGCTCCTTTTGAAAAGCCGCTTGCCGAACATTCTTCTGAACACGCAGATCATCAACAGCGTGATCGCCGTGCTGTTTTTTTATTTCATTCCTTATTTCGTCATTGCGCCGAAAACGAATTTGTTCATTTATCTGGTGATCTCCTCCGTACTTATTTTGGGGTGGCGTATTTTCGGGGTGCCGGCATTCGGATTTCGCAAAAAGCAAAAAGCCATTTTGATCGGGAGCGGGGAAGAGATGCGCGAATTGCGCGATGAAGTGAACGGCAACCCGCGCTACAGCTTGGTTTTTTTCTCCTCCGTTGATCTCAGCGAACTTTCCGGCATTGATTTTGAAGAGGAAGTGCTTAACACGATCTATAGCGAGAGCATTTCAACCGTCGTGATAGATCTTAAAGACGAACGCGCTGAACCAATCCTGCCGCGCCTTTATAATCTCATTTTTTCCGGCGTGCGATTTGTGGACAAATACAAGGTGTATGAAGATATTTTTGACCGTATACCGCTTTCGCTTGTCGGGTATAATTGGTTTTTGGAGAATATATCGTCCGCGTCGCATATGGGATATGACGCGCTGAAGCGGATAATGGATATTGCCGTTGGGATTACAATCGGCGCTGTGTCGCTCATTGTGTATCCGTTTGCATATATCGCCATTAAGCTTGACGATGGCGGCCCCGTCTTTTTTCGGGCGGAGCGGGTCGGGCGGAACAATCGCGCCATATATCTTATTAAATTTCGCAGTATGGGAACGACAAGCGCCGGCGGCGGCATAGAGGCGGCCCCGCGTATCACGCGCGTCGGAGCGTTTTTGCGCAATACGCGGCTGGATGAATTGCCGCAGCTATGGAATGTGCTTCGCGGAGATATTTCTCTCGTGGGACCGCGGCCGGAAACGCCGGCGCTCGTGAAGCTCTATGAAAAAGAAATACCGTATTACAGCATTCGCTCTCTTATCAAACCGGGACTTTCAGGTTGGGCGCAGATCTATCATCAGGAGCATCCTCATCACGGGGTGGCCGTATCGGAAACGAAAGTGAAACTTTCTTACGATCTCTACTACATTAAGAATCGTTCTTTTTTGCTTGATCTTAAAATAGCGCTTAAGACAATTAAAACTTTTCTTTCGCGCGTCGGGAAATAAATCATATGGTCATTGCAGACGGAAAGAAGATACAAGAGGCCGTTAAACAGTCTCTCAAAGAGGAAGTTATGAATGCGGGGCGCGAGCTTCATCTTGCCGTTGTGTATGTCGGCAGTAACGCAGTAATAGACCGGTTTGTTGAAACGAAAAAGAAATTCGGTGAAGAGATTGGAGTTGTCGCGGATGTGTTTCGTTTTGAAGATACGGTATCTCAAGATGAACTCATTGGAAAGATTAGAAGTCTCGGACAGGATAAGACGTATCGGGGAATTATTGTGCAGTTGCCGTTGCCCAAGTCCGTTGATGCGGAGATTGTGTTAAACACGGTTACTGCCGAAAAAGATATTGATGTTCTTTCACTGAACGCGATGCTGGAATATGCAGGCGGTAAGTCGCCGTTTATACCAGCTGTCCCCGGCGCGATAGAGGAGATTTTGCGCGAGTATAATATTTCACTTGAAGGCAAAAAGATTGTCGTGGTTGGTAGCGGTCGTTTGGTTGGCGCGCCAGTTTGCGATTGGCTTCAAAAAAATGGAATTATTCCGCAAGTTGTGGACAAGGACACACAAAACGCCGCGGCAATTCTGCACGGCGCCGACATAATTATAAGCGGCGCGGGCAGTCCGCATTTCATCAAGCCTGATATGGTTAAGGAAGGGGCTGTGCTTATTGACGCCGGAACGAGCGAGCATGGCGGCAAACTTACAGGCGATATTGATCCCGCTTGCGCGCAAAAAGCATCGCTTTTTACTCCCGTGCCGGGCGGCGTCGGCCCCATCACAATCGCCATTCTTTTCCGCAACCTCTTGCGCGCGTGATATTACTCATCAAACTCGCGCGTATTAAGCGCGACGCGCGTATTTTTATAACACGCGATTTTTGAGCAAACCCTTCGCCACGTAACCCAAGCCATCGTCGGGCGTTTGGCGTCGTTTTTTTAAGGCATTTTTAAGTGCCGCAAAAAAAAAAAACCCCCCCCAAAACCAAAAAACCAAAACCCGCCAAAAAAAAATAAAAA
>CAYIHM010000063.1:0-312 GCA_964363265.1 uncultured Candidatus Saccharibacteria bacterium | reverse complement strand
CCATCTGCGGGCTTTTGGGGTCGTTTTTGACGGAGGTTTGACGCCCGAAAAAAACGATACCCGATACCCAATGCCCGATACCCAATGCCCGATACCCAATGCCCGATACCCGTCAAAAACTTTATCACGTAACTGTGGCTATAGCCAGAGTTACGTGATAGAAATGTATACGCATGAATATGTGTATACGCACCGTATACCCACTGGCATAAGAAATATAAGAGAAATATAGGAGAAATATAAGAAATATGTATGAATTTTTTTTGTCACGTATCCACAGCTATAGCTTGGGTTACGTGACAAAAAGTGTGG
>CAYIHM010000062.1:0-3787 GCA_964363265.1 uncultured Candidatus Saccharibacteria bacterium | reverse complement strand
CAAGCGGCGCGTGGCGGTTTTCCACAAGCAGAAAAGAGGGCTTATTTTTTGAATTTTTCGTTGTATAGCGCTATTGAAATATCAACGATTTCTTTGACTTCGCCGTTACCGGACCACGCGCCGACAGCAACTTCTTTTTTTTGAAGCTCTTTGTACACCTGAAAGAAATGCTTTATCTCTTCCAAGAGATGCGGCTCAAGGTCGCTTATGTCTTTTGTGTTGTTGAAGCGCGGGTCGCTTATCGGGACGGCAAGCACTTTCACATCATCATCTCCGCCGTCCGTCATTTCCAGAGAACCGATAGCGCGCGCTTCCACGAGCGCGCCGGGGATGATGGCTTCGTGCGCGAGCACAAGCACGTCAAGCGGGTCGCCGTCTCTCCAGAGCGTCTGCGGTACGAAGCCGTAATTTGCCGGATAGTGCATCGGAGAATAAAGCACGCGGTCAAATTTAATAAGGCCTGTGTCCTTGTCCAATTCGTATTTTATGCGGGAGCCTTTTGGTATCTCAACTATTACATTGAGTTTTTCCGCGGTTCCGGGTGCGATGTCGTGCCAAAGGTTCATAGAGTTAAGTTTAAAGTTATAAAGTAAAAATATATTGTTTGGCAAAATATGCTACAGGTATTTTGTAATAATTTAGCAATAAAAACAATGGTAATTATTACGCATCATCTTTCTTCTCGGCTGTTTCCATCGCGGAGTCATCTGGCTCATTGCTTGCATCCGCGACGGCTTCAGCCAGAGCCGTATTTACAGGAGTATCTATTTTTGCCGTATCTATCACTTCTACATTTTCACCGTCGGAAACTGCCGTTGTTTCACCGCCGGCGCCTTCAATGTCTATTTTCCATCCGGTGAGTTTTGCGGCGAGGCGCACGTTTTGCCCCCCCTTGCCAATGGCAAGTGAAAGCTGGTCGGATAGGACGACCACTTTTGCTCGACGAGCTTCTTCATCAAGAACGATGCTCACGATTTTCGCCGGCGAGAGAGAACTTCCGACGAATGTTGCCGGTGTTTCCGACCATTCAATAATATCAATTTTTTCTCCCGCCAGCTCGTTCATCACGGCGGAAACACGCGTCCCGCGTCCGCCGACGCACGCGCCTATCGGGTCCACCTTATCGTCGTTGCTTGCCACGGCGATTTTAGAACGGGAGCCCGCTTCACGCGCGATGTGTTTTATTTCCACGACACCATTCGCAACCTCAGGCGATTCCACGGCGAAAAGTTTTTTTATGAAATCGGGATGCGAGCGTGAAAGGCGAATGTTGACACCGCGCGGGCCTTCGGAAACATCCACGACAAATGCCTTGATGCGCCCGCCTTGGCGATAATGCTCTCCCGAGATTTGTTCCTCCGCGGGAAGCATCGCCACGGTGCGTCCCAGCTCAACAAAAGCATTGCCGCGCTCAACGCGCTGGATTGTTCCGTTCACGATTTCGCCGCGCTTTTCGGAATATTCTCCCAAAACGGCTGTCTTTTCCGCCTCGCGTATTTTCTGGATGATGACCTGCTTTGCCGTTTGCGCGGCGATGCGACCGTAGTCCTCTTTTGTTTCCAGCGGGAAAATAATTTCTTCCTCAAGCTCAGCGCCTTTTTTGATTTTGCGCGCGTCGTCTATCAATATGTGATGTTCAGGATTGAAGCGCGGGCGCGTGTCAAATTCTTCCTCGTCGTTGTCAGGAATGTACGCCGCCCTTTTTTCTTCCTGGTCTGCGTCTTCCTCCGGCATACGTACGACAGATTCATCCACGACGATTTTCACCTGCGTGAATTCCGCGGCGCCTGTGTTGGTATCAAAACGCGCGCGGACTATCTGCCCCTTCTTTCCATAATCTTTCTTGTACGCGGCGGCAAGCGCCTGCTCAATGGCTTCCAATATCTTTTCTTTCGGGATCCCGCGCTCTTCCTCAAGCTGGGAAAGAGCGGAATTGAATACTTTTAGGTCAATCATATAAGTAGCTTATAGTTGTTAGCTTATAGCTTTTAGGTTGGTAAAATTGGTAAAAGAAATGGCCCGCCCTCAGGCGGACCGTTTCTGTATTGTTAAGAAGTATAGCACCCCCACAAAAAAAGTCAAGCACCTGTCTTGTCCAACGCACAATTACACCCAAATGAGTTACGGTTCCAACGCAAAAGGAGCCCTAAAGGGCTCCTCAAACGCTGAATCATCTGTATCATATTAAGTATGACAAAAAGAAAATTTAGGTCTAACCTAAATTTCTTTTCCACCTCGCTGTTCTCGCTATTTTTTAAACGGGATAATATTCCCGTCGTGGTCTATGAAGGCCCACTTGTCGTTATCAAGCTGGACCCCGGCTTTGCCTTCGGCGTATGACCATGCGTATCCGTACTCCTTTGAAACGACATTCCCGTCGTGGTCTATGAAGGCCCACTTGCCGTTATCAAGCTTGACCCCGGCTTTGCCTTCCACAAGACCGCTGATGTATTTGAATTTCGAGGCAAATTTAGCGTACAGTTCCCGCGTGCCTTCCGCGTCATACCCCTCGGGGTCTTTGGGGGTGTCATGCCGCTTGAGTTGTTCCGCCGCCTCAATGATCTTCGCGTAGTCGCCTTCTTTCACGGCTTCCCGTAGACGGTCGCGCAGAGTGTCTTCCATGATGGCATACTCCTGCATATCTCCATAAAACTTCTCGTATCTCTCTTGAGATTTTTGCAAGCTCTTCTCTCTTGCTCCCGTAGCGCCTGTTTCTTGTTGTATGCGCTCGGCAAGGTCAATAATGTCCGCGGGGGAGAGATCTTCTTTTGCCGCGGCTTTCGCAATCTCTGCTTTAAGGTCCTTCGTGAGTTCTATGCTTTGCGCGACATTCTCTTCCGCGTTTCTCACGCCTCCCGCCACTTTTTCAAATTGTTCCCTGCCAAATTTTTCTAGGCTCATATTTTTTGGGACTCTATGTCCTTAGACTAGCTTTTAATGCTTTCAGTATACCTCCGCGCGGGCGGGATGTGCAAGCCGTCTTCTCCAATCCCTAATGTCCCCTGAAACGGTATCCCAGTTTAACGCTAATGTCCCCTGAAAACATTGCGCTACGGAATACACTTTTCATAATGATGGCTATGAACATCATCATGAAAAACATGCAGATAAAGACGGTGGAAGAGATGGGCAAGTTCCTTGAGGGAAATGAGCAGGTGGATTTTGAGATAGCGTCTCGTGAAGACAAATACACGCTCATCAGTGACACACTGATATGTACAAAATACAACCACCTCCGCAAAAAAGAAAAAGGAATCGTAAAAATGTTTCTCAAGAAAGTGACGGGGTACGAGGAGCGACAGATGAAAAGACTGATCAAGAGGTGGAAGAAAAGCGGGCTACGGTATGCAAAAAGAAAATCAGCTGGTGCTTCGGTGTGTATCTACAAGCCTGCGGACATTGATCTGCTCATTAAGACAGATATTTTACACAGGACACCCAATGGACTTTCTACAAAAGCATTTCTCATGCGCGAGTTGATCACCTTTGGAAACTCTGCGTATGAAACAATCGCAAACATTTCGGTATCTCACATCTACAACATCCGGAAGAACAACCTGCGGTACACTTCTTCGTATGCAATGTTGTACACAAAAACAAGAGCGGTGGGTACAGACATCGGAGAGAGGATGAAACCCATACCGTACGGAAAGCCGGGCTTCTTAAGGGTAGATTCGGTGCACCAAGGTGACAAAGATGGAGAGAAGGGTGTGTACCACATCAACCTCGTAGATGAAGTCACTCAGTGGGAGCTGATTGGTTGTGTGCCACAGATTACCGACGAGTA
>CAYIHM010000061.1:0-3886 GCA_964363265.1 uncultured Candidatus Saccharibacteria bacterium | reverse complement strand
GGTATTGTGAATTGCGCGAATGGTACGAATGATTTGCAATCAAGTTTTTGCTAATACAAAGTTCGGCGATATTCACAGGTGTTGAATGAGCGAATGCGCGACATAGCCGATGTCCGGTTGATTTCTAATCTGGTTCTGGTGTGCGCGTGATCAGTACCCCACAAATTCATTCTTGGCGTCATCGCGGTGCGCGGCGCGTCCATAACGGCGCATCCCCATCAAAATACCGAGCGCGGCAAACTCCGTTACCAAATGCGACCCGCCGTACGAAAGAAACGGCAGAGGCAGGCCGGTTACAGGCAAAACACCGATATTCATTCCGATGTGGACAATGACGTGCGCCATAAAATAAACGGCAACACCGACACCATAAAGAGTTTCAAAATTAGTCGCACCATGCAAGGCGATTTTAAGTATCCGCCATATCACCACGCCAAAAAGGAAAAAAAGGATAACTGCTCCGACAAATCCCCACTCTTCTGTGAAAGACGCAAAAATAAAATCCGTCTCATACTCCGGCAGAAATTCCAGCCGAGATTGCGTTCCGTATCCTACCCCTTTTCCTAAAAGCTCGCCAGACCCAACTGCTATTGTTGACTGAAAGGCGTTGTAGCCCGCTCCGTGTATATCGGCAAGCGGATTCAAGAATGTCATTATTCGCTCTTTTTGATGAGGAGCGAAAGCAAATGTCCATAAAAGCGCGAGTGTGGCGATCCCTATGAAAAATACCGACAGCAGATGTTTTTTTGATATGCCGGAAACCATTATCATACCGAGCCAGATGGCAAAGATTATCATCGCCGAACCGAAATCAGGCTGTAAAAGCACGAATACAAAAGGTACGAATGCATAGAATCCGGAAACCAGTATGTGGCGAATGTACGCTATCTCAATGTGTCGTCGTGAAAAATATTTCGCGAGTATAAGAATAATTACGAGCTTCGCGGGATCTACCGGCTGTATTGCAAAACCGCCGACGGAAAACCAACTCTGCGCGCCTTTGACGGAACCAGCAAACACAAGCAACGCGCTTAAAACAGCCGTTACTGCCAGAAAAAGCCACACAAGCACATCCGTCCTCTTAAGAAAACGAAAATCAATGGCGCTCAAGCCGAAAAATACCGCAATAGAAATACAAGCCCAAATAACCTGCTTTGAAAAAAAATAATTATCGGCTGTGAACGAATTCATCGTAAGAAGCCCCGCCGCCACAAGCGCCATCGCGGAAAAAAAAAGCACCCAATCTATGTCTCGGTATGGAGAAAATTTATTTTTAGCATATGCCAGAAAATCGCTCATTATGGATAGAATTATTCTCCTCCGTACAATTCAAAAACATTCACACGCGGCAACACGTCAACGCGCACCGGCGTCGCAGAAAAAGGTTCCTGCCAAGTGAAAAACACTTGTTTGGCATCATTTTTTGATATCTCGTCTATATATGTCGCGCTCACACCGAGAGCATTATCTGCCGTATCATACACTATCGCTGTAACGACGATATCGCGCACCGGAAATGCAGTATCGTTTACGATTGTTGCTTTTAGGCGCGGTTTCGTCTCAAGGTCGGAAAGCGCCTTATCGCGAACGGAAATGGCAAGTTCATCCTTACTTGGTACTTCTTTTTTCTCCCATACAATACCGGGTTCAAATTCAAAAAAAGCTCGCCTTGGAACACGCTCCCCCGTTTTGATACCTCCCTCAAAAATAGCAAACTGTTCACTTGGGCCGACAAATGTTTTACCGACTTTTTCCGTAATGAGCACGTTATTCTCATCGTACAATTCCATTCTATAAAGGACGCTCTGTAATCCGGCTCCGAGATTGGGGTTTGTCACCATTGCAAGCACATCATACGCGCCATCAGTGACACGAAACGCTCTATTCCATAAAATCACCAAATCTTTCGTTTGTGCCGTACAAAGTTTTTTACAACTTCCGCCGCAATCCACGCCCTGCTCGCCGCCGTTTTGCTTGGCGTCCGTGCAGGAAGGCGCGCGATTAAAATAAATAAAAAGCGGTACGCCGATGGCAAGCGCAATAAGCGCAAAAACACCGCCGAAATACGCCGCCTTACGTTGTGATGCCCAACTCATTATGCTTATATAATACCAAAAAACACCGGCTTTGTAAGCCGGTGTTTTAAAATCAAGTGCTTTATGTTGGCGACTGCCTACTCTTCCCTTGCGAGTACCATCGGCACTACGGCGCTTAACTTCTGTGTGCGGAATGAGAACAGGTGTACCCGCCGCGTTAAATCACCAACATAGAATCCTCGATTGTCTTGTTAAATCTTACAACAACACTGCTATTGCGCAGGTAAAAACCAAATAGTAGATAAATAAATTGAACGGTTGCGTACTTGAAAACTAAAAACAGGTGGCTCCAATTATCAGGAGCCAAAAAAAATATGGTCGGGGTGGTTGGATTAGAACCAACGACCTCCAAGGACTTTTGCTCGCACGGGTATCTCATCCGTCAAGACTCCCTGGCGCTCTGCTATTCTCCACTGAGCTACACCCCGGTTCATTGGTAAAGAACAAATAAACCAGTTGGGACGGGAGGACTCGGACCTCCATTGCTTCCTTCGTGGGGAAGCCTTGACTTCGCACGCCCCGATTCTGTCTAAGGAATAGAGTATGGTGCCCTTGGCGGGAATCGAACCCACGCTCTCCGTCTTGTAAGGACGGCGCTCTTCATTTGAGCTACAAGGGCCATACAAAAAACCTGTTTTTAGTCTTCAAATACGGTAACAATATTATTACGACAACACAAACAAAAAATTGCGAATTCAAAATTTCCTAATAAGAAGTACGATCGACGACATTAGTACTTCTTGGCTCAACAGATTGCTCTGCTTACACCTAAAGCCTATCAACGTGATCATCTCTCACGAGTCTCAAACGATTCCTAATCTTGAAGCTGGCTTCCCTCTTAGATGCTTTCAGAGGTTATCCATTCCCGACATAGCTACCCAGCGGTCCACTTGGCAGTAGAGCTGGTACACCAGAGGTCAGTTCACTCCGGTCCTCTCGTCACTTCATCAAAACTAAAATATTTCAGTTTTAACTATTCCCCTATTTCTAGGAGCGCAGACTATATCTTCACCTTTTTCATTTTAAAATGAATGAAGGGTTGGCATCTTACAGATATAAGCAGTCATTTTCATAGAAATGATTCCTCTTATACAAGTATCGTCACTTAAGACTCAGTCGTTACGGGGTCAAACCAAGCATTGCATATAATTCATCTTTAGTTTTTTTCTTTTTTGTAGCATAATTATTACCTTGAATAATCAATATACAATTAACTAAAGATATTATTTGTCTTTTTGAAAGCATACTGAATTTTGTTTTGAATAATATAGTGCAAGCATTTTTTAATGCATTTGCCTGAAGTTTCTTAAATCGAATAAAAGGTAAAAGTGATTCTAAAATAAAACCAACTTGTTTATAACCATTTATTCGAAGTTCAGATATTCCATCTTTTCTTTTAGAAAGATATCCAATGCCTAAAACTTTACGTATCCAATATAAATCCTTTTCATGTCTAGTATCTTGATAAAAACAAATAGTTGCCATAAAGCGAATTCCTCGCTTACTGTCGCTTCGCTTTTTAAGCTGAAGCATTAAACTACCATCTCCATCAAGAAAACCAGCAATATATGCTAACTTAAGACTATTTGCAATTTTTGATCGACTTCCCACGGTATTATCTTATCATTTTCTGGTCCTCAAGTAAATTCTCAGCATACCGACAGGACCGTCGCAATATGCATGCATTTAAAGGAAAGAAAACAATGTAAGACTTCACCGTTATTAGCCAAATTGTCATCACGAATTACTTCGTGAAGTAGCAGGCCCTTTTACGGGCTACTAGGAGCAAA
>CAYIHM010000060.1:0-3936 GCA_964363265.1 uncultured Candidatus Saccharibacteria bacterium | reverse complement strand
AGTTGTCGTGCTCGGGCGGACCATTCCGCTTCGCTACATAGTCCGCCCGGCAGGACCGCGAGTACGCTTATCTCTCCTTACAGGAGCAGTACAGCTTTCCCATTTTCTTGGATGAGTACATCCTCAAAAATACGGGAGAAGCTTTTCGATTCCTGCGCGCACGACAAGCAGTTGTCGTGCTCGGGCGGACCATTCCGCTTCGCTACATAGTCCGCCCGGCAGGAATCGAACCTGCGACCGTTTGCTTAAAAGGCAACTGCTCTACCGACTGAGCTACGGGCGGATATAGTTTTCATCTTTTATTTCATTACTGTTTGCGGCTCCCCATCTTTTCATATCTGCCAAAACAGCATATGGGCGGATCCGTTCTTCTTTGCTCTAAAAATCCCACTTTGCACCTAGGCAAGATAATACCATAAAAACCTTAATATACAAGGTTCTGTTTGCTTTCGTTTGCCATCTGCCCTTAGTTATCCACATATACTCGTGCATTCAAATAGCTTGGGTATTACAATAAACCCAGGTTAGCAGTGGCTTTTCAAAAGATACGCACCCGCCTGCGATACTAGGCGAACAAATAGTCTTTTGAATATTCGCCGAATGTGTACCTTGTTAGTTGTTTAGTTTTTCCTTCCCTTTTATTATTTGGGAAGATGCGACTAAGAGCCTTTGCTCAATTATTGTGATCATATGATCGTGATAACCGAGCAAAGGCTCTTTTTAATACCGTCCCCAATTTCGAGCGAAAAACGAGCTGGAGGCGGAAATGACGGACGTGCGACGTCCGTCAAAATGCGCGCAATGGTTAATTGGGGGGTATTATTTCCACGCTACACACGCTCCAAGAGAAATTTTTCCAACCCTTCCTCAAATTCAACGAGTCCGCGGTGGCTGTCGTGGTACAACGCGATAAGCTGCGCGGAAATTTTTTTTAGCTCCTCGTCTGAAAAGTTTTTCGCGTAACGGGCGGATTTTCCAAACACGAACGGATTGAGCCCCGCCTCAGCGGCGGTTTTCGCGCCTTTTGCCAAAAGCATACATTTCACCTGCCAGAAAAGCGTTCCGTGTATCTCTTCCGGCGCGAACCCGGCATCCACAGCCCTTCTGTAAAGCACCCACGTTTTTTTCTTATCGCGCTCTCCAAAAGCGTCACTCAACGAGAAAATATTAAATACCGGCTTTTTAACTTTTTTATTTTCCGTATTCTCTTCGGCTTTTTCCGCGTATTTCCCTATCGCGCCAGCTGTCTTTTTATCAAGAGCGCCTTCCACAAGCAGAAAAATATTGTCCGATTCCGCGAGCTCTTTCGCCATAGCGAGAATTATTTCTTTCTCTTCCGCCGTTTCCAGCACGCCATTCAAGCGAACGATATATTTACTCTCAAAAAGCCCGCGTCCTCCAGCAAATTCGGCAAGCGCATCTTTTGTAGCAGTCGCGCCTTCCAAAACAAACACTCCAGCGTCAGGCTTTTTCGCGCGCAGAGAAGCAACCAAGGCCCTCGCCTTTTCTCTAGTCTTCTTCGTATCGGAACCATGGAGGAAGTAAAGCATAAAGTAAATTTCATTGGTCTAAGGAACTCGTGGAAAGGAGAAATTCTAAATCCCAGTACCTAAACCCTAAATAAATTCAAATATCAAAATATGAAATACAAAACTGGGCGGTGGGAATTTTGGATTTAACGCATTTGAATTTTGATATTATTTAGCATTTGAGCATTTAGGATTTAGAGCTTGTGCGCATTAGACATTTGGGATCTAGGGCTTACTTCAGCTCTCCCCATTTTTTTCCCGTTGAAACATTGACCGTGAGCGGAATTGGGAATTCCACCGCTATTTCCATTGCCTTTTTAATAACCTCCGCGGCTTTCTCAGCGTCCGCGGCTTTCACTTCATAGATAAGCTCGTCGTGCACCTGCAGGATAAGATGCGCGCTGTCGGCAAGTCCGGCATTTATGAGCGCGTCGTCCGCTTTTTTCATAGCGATTTTTATAATATCCGCGGCAGTCCCTTGCAGTGGGGCGTTGCCCGCCTGCCGTTCTGCAGAAGCTTTGATGTAAGGTATTTTTGAATCTATCCCTTCAAAATAACGACGTCTTCCAAACATCGTCTCAGCATATCCTTTTTTTGAAGCATCTTTTTTCACATTTTCAAAATACTTCGCAATCTTCGGAAATGTATTGAAATAATTATTGTAAAATTCCTGCGCCTCAACGCGCGTTCCGCCCAGATTTTCCTTGAGGGCGTTCACGCCCATTCCATATATAATGCCAAAGTTGACAACTTTCGCCACGCGGCGCATATCTTTTATCACCTCTTCCGGCTTTACGCCAAACACGCGCGATGCAACCGATGTATGCACGTCGCCTCCTTCCTGAAAAACCTTTGTGAGCGTTTCATCGCCCGAAAGCGCCGCAAGTACGCGCATTTCTATCTGTGAATAGTCGCACCCCACCAGCACGGACCCGCCTTCCGCCACAAATGCATTGCGCACCTCTGTCCCCATTCCGTCGTGAGCCGGAATGTTTTGCAAATTCGGATTACTGGACGAAAAACGCCCCGTTGTGGTGCCGGCCTGATTTAGCGTAGTATGCAAGCGCCCATTCTTGTCTACCATTTCCGGAATGTTGTCTATATATGTGGAAAGCAATTTCTGCAATTCGCGATACGCGAGAATACTGTCTATGATTTTGTGTGTGCCTTTCAATTTCGCGAGTTCCGATTCGCGCGTTGAGCGCGCGCCGCCTGCCGTTTTCTTGAGTCCTTTTGCGGAAAGCCCCATTTTGTCAAAAAGTACTTCGCCTAATTGTTTCGGCGAATTTATATTGAATTCTCCGCCGGCGTGTCGCCATATCTCGCCCTCAAACCGAGAAAGTTCCTTATGATATCTCGTTGACAACTCTTTGAGATACGCCACGTCTACCTTAACTCCATACTGCTCGGTTTTTTTTATAATCGGTACAATCGGCAACTCAATACCTTCATATACTTTGTCTAACCCTTGCGCGCGCACTTCCGCCAGTATTTTTTCTTTCGCTTCCGCAAAAGAATTTGTTTTCGCGTATTGCAGAATATCCTCAAGTGTCGGCGTAGTAATGTCGGAACGCAATACCCACAGCGCGATTCCAACGCTCCTGATATCGCTCTCGTCCACATCCTCATTTCTTTTTTCCGCCGTATCATCCTTTACGCCGTTGCCGACCGCCATCTGCTTCACGCGCGCGAGAAGCGCGCGAAATTCCAGCACGCTGAAAAGTTCCTCCACTTTTTTTATGTCAAACGAATTCTTCCACAACGCGCGCGGTATCTCAAAGGTTATCGGCGCGTCGCGGCGGATCGTTGCAAGCGTCTTGGAAAATTCGGCTTCTTCCTCTCCTTCTTTCAAAAGCGCGATGATGCGCGGCTTGATGCCCGCCTTTTCAAATGCCGATTCATCCTTCTTGAGTTTTTTATACATCTCTTCTATAGAGCCGAAATTCAGCATAAGCGTTGTGGCTGTCTTTTCTCCTATGCCGGAAATACCAATGATGTTGTCGGAAGGGTCGCCGCGCAACCCCTTAAAGTCCGGAAGATATTTCGGCGCGAAACCGAATCTTTTCTTCACCGCCGGCTCATCATAAATAACAACGTCAGTAAGCCCCTTGCGCAATGTGTACACGCGCACGCGCTTGCCATCCACAAGTTGAAGCGTATCCATATCGCCGGAAGCGATGATAATTTCCGTATCCTTATAGCCTCTTAATTTTTCCACAATTGTCCCAAGAATATCGTCGGCTTCAAAACCCTCTTTTTCATATATAGGAATATCAAAAGCGGCGAATATATCGCGTGAACGAATAATCTGCGAAACGAGCGCGTCTTCCGCTTTCGCACGCCCAGCCTTGTAACCCTCATACGCATCGTGACGAAAGGTCGGCTTCGGCAAATCGTAGCAGGCGAT
>CAYIHM010000059.1:0-3971 GCA_964363265.1 uncultured Candidatus Saccharibacteria bacterium | reverse complement strand
TGGTACGTGGTATTTTCGCATCTCCCATCACCCTGCATACATTTTGTACTATAGTACAAAATGTATGCAGGGTGATGGATTGTAGGTATTGTAAGAATAATGTGGTCGTATGTGGCGCAATATCATCTCCCGAAATTCTAATACCATCCGTGCCGTATGTTTTCGGCTATGAGCGGAGGTTTCAGTGATATGGTATAATCAATAAAAAATGAGCTTTAAACAGGGTATGACAAATGCAGAAGACACGAACAGAATAAAAAAAGACGAGGAGCTTGAACCGGAGCTTTTTAATGTGGCGCGCGAGAAGGGTACGGAGATACCATACACGGGGAAATATTTGCAAACAAAAGAAAAAGGAATGTATAGATGTGCTATCTGCGATACGGAGCTTTTTTCTTCCGACGCGAAATTCAACTCGGGTACAGGGTGGCCTTCATTCACCGAGCCGGCGAATTCGGAGCATATCACTTTTGCGGAAGACACGCGCGAGGGTATGAAGAGAACAGAAGTGCTTTGCAAAAAGTGCGGCGCGCATCTTGGGCACATATTTGAAGATGGTCCAGAAAGCCGCGGTGGAAAACGCTATTGTATCAATTCCGTATGTCTCGCGCTGGAGGAGAATGGATGAGGGTTTCTTTCTCATTTCGCGGTACTCCTTCGCGCATTTATAGCGTTGTGTCATTATATGGATATGAAGATAATTGCGCATATTGATATGGACGCGTTTTTTGCTGCGGTGGAAGAACGAGATAAGCCGTGGCTTGCCGGTATGCCTATTGTTGTGGGGGCGGATCCAGAGGGAGGATACGGTCGCGGAGTCGTTTCCACTGCGAATTATGCCGCACGAAAATATGGCGGTATAGGTTCGGCAATGCCCATTTCGCGCGCGTGGCAGCTTTCGGAGCAGGCGCGCAAGGAATGGAAACCGCAGGTGATGTTTCTCACGCCGAACCTTTCAAGATATGAGGAAACATCAGCGCGCATTATGAAGATCGTGGCGAAGTACGCGCGCGTGGTGGAACAGACGAGCATTGATGAAGCATATTTGGATATGAGTCGCTATCGTTCATATAAAAAAGCGCGTGAAGCGGGGGAAAATCTTAAAAAAGAAATACGGAAAAAAGAAAGACTTACCGCGTCTGTCGGCATCGGCCCCAACAAAATGGTCGCGAAAATCGCTTCCGATATACAGAAACCTGACGGGCTGGCAGTGGTATTGCCCGCGCGCGTGGTAGAATTTCTCGCGCCATTATCCGTGCGCAAAATCCATGGTATTGGGCCAAAGACGGAAAAGGAGCTCGCGCGCGCGGGAATTCATACGATTGCGGACTTACAGGCAATGCCTGTCAAAAGACTGGCGTTTCTTTTCGGTGAAAACGGCAAAGAATATTACGACCGCGCGCGCGGGTACGGCACGGATGAATTGTCGGCAGAGCACGAGCGGAAATCAATCGGCGAGCAAGAAACATTTCACAACGATGTGTCCGATATGAAGGAATTACTGCGGCATTTGGAGGGTGTCGCGAGCCGTGTGTTCGCACGATTTTTAAAAAGCGAGTTCAAGTCTTTTCGCACAGTCGTGCTTACCGTGCGTTTCGCCGATTTTGAAACGGTTACACGCTCATACACCGCGCGCGAAGCGCTTTCAAAAAAAGATGAGCTGACGCTTCATTCCACGCGCCTTTTGATGCCCTTTTTTGACCGCCGTGGCAACCCACAAAAGAAAGCAACCCGCCTCCTTGGCGTGCGAATTGAAAAGATTGCGTAAATGACGGTTTCTTGTTATCTGCGCTAAAATCAAATAAACGAAGTATAGAAACGAAGTATAGAAAAAATTAGATAAAAATCAACGGCCGTTGATTTTTATCTAATTTTTTGGATAACCCATAATGCCAGTGTATAAAATACTATGGTATTTTATGGTCTGATAGCCTTTTTGGGTTGCTAATTCTTCTCTCCTCCGAGTATTTCTTCAATTTTATACGTCCCTATGTAATACGCCACGTTCTCAATTCAAATAGCTCCGTGTCAAATAATTCAGCACAAATAATTCAGCTCTTTACGTAAGTTAGCAGATAGTGTATTATACTAAAACTGTTTCGCGCGGGATGCCGCGCCGTTTTTTGTGGCAAAAGAATAACAGCACCCAGCATCGTGTATGGAAATTCGTAATATAGCAATCATAGCTCACGTTGACCACGGCAAGACCACCTTGACCGATGCTATTATGCGTCAGACTGGTATGTTTGAAGAGGGAATGAGTATGGATTCCAACACGCTTGAGCAGGAGCGCGGTATTACAATTTACGCGAAAAATACAGCGACGTTTTACAGCGGTACCAAGATCAATATCGTAGACACGCCCGGACACGCGGACTTCGGTTCAGAGGTTGAGCGCGTGTTGCGTTCTATTGACTGCGTGCTTCTCGTCGTTGATGCGCAGGAGGGGCCGATGCCGCAAACGCGCTTCGTGCTCAAAAAATCTCTGGAACTCGGCTTTCGCCCGATTGTGGTAATCAATAAAATAGACAAGCCGGCGGCACAGCCGGACCTCGTGGAGGAGCAAGTGTTGGAACTCTTTATGGAATTGGGAGCGAATGATGAACAGCTTGATTTCACCGTAGTGTATGCTATCGGACGCGAAGGTATTGCTAAAAAAGCGCTTGCCGACGAATCAAAAGACCTCACTCCGCTTTTGGACACCATTTTGGAAGAAGTGCCCGCGTCGCCGTCGCCAATTGACTTGCCTCTTCGCGCGCAGCCGTTCAATCTCGGTTACGACAACTTTCTCGGGCGACTGGCGGTATCGCGCATCTACGAAGGTATCGCGCGTGTTGGCGAAATTGTTTATGTGAAAAAACCGACAGGGGAGACGCGCAATGGAAAGATCACAAAACTTTTTACATTCAAAGGAATTGCGCGCGAAGAGGCGGCAGAAGCACAGGCGGGAGATATCGTGATGATTGCCGGACTTGCGGATATTTATATCGGGGAAACCATCACGACGGATCAGGAAGCGGAACCGCTGCCGGCGATCCACGTGGACGAACCGACTATCGCGCTCAATTTCCTTGTGAACAATTCTCCTTTTGCAGGGCGCGAAGGAAAGTTTGTCACATCGCGTCAAATACGCGAGCGTTTGGAAAAAGAGTTGGAAATAAACGTTGGCCTCAAGGTGGATTTTGCGCAGAATGATTCATTTCGCGTATTCGGGCGAGGCGAATTACATATCGCCATTTTGCTTGAGAATATGCGGCGTGAAGGATATGAGATGCAAGTATCTCAGCCGCAGGTGATAATTAAAGAAGAAGACGGCGTGAAAATGGAACCGTTTGAAGAGGTTACCATAGACGTGCCTTCCGAGTCGCAGGGCGTTGTTATTGAGAAATTGGGCAAGCGCGGAGCCATTATGACAAATATGCACGCGCATGATAATTCCGTTCGTCTTCTTTTTGAGGGACCGACGCGCGGGCTTTTGGGTTATCGCGGACAATTTGTGGTGGACACTAGGGGCGAAGGTATTTTCGCAAGCCGTGTGATCGGGTTTCGCCCGTATGTTGGCGAAATAGAAAAGCGCGCGGCGGGCTCAATGGTGTCTATGGCGGCTGGCAAGGCGCTTGGTTTCTCAATTGCCAACTTACAGGAACGCGGTACGCTTTATGTTGAGCCAAACACGGAGGTGTATGAGGGAATGGTGATCGGCGATACGTCAAAAGGCGAGGAGATGATGGTGAATCCGACGAAGGGCAAACAGCTTACCAATATGCGCGCATCGGGAACCGATGAGAATATTCAACTTATCCCGCCGAAGAAACTTTCCATAGAAACGGGCCTTGAAGTGATGTCCGATGATGAATATTTGGAAGTTACACCCAAGAGCGTACGCTTGCGTAAGCAATATCTTACCGATGCGGACCGCGCAAAAGCGCGCAGGAAAACATAGGCAAGTAAACGGGGGAGGGGGGGCGCGG
>CAYIHM010000058.1:0-4037 GCA_964363265.1 uncultured Candidatus Saccharibacteria bacterium | reverse complement strand
CACAAAACAGATGCAAAAAAACCATATCTGCAGGAATTATTGTTTCTCTTTTTGTTTTACAATTTTTCTTCGTGGTGCCAAACAAAACTCATGCATTTTGGACATCTGTCTCCGTCGTGGGAGATTTGACTCAGAAGTTAAAGGAGTGGGTGGCTGACCCTGCCGCTTGGCTATTGGTTAACACGCTCATTTCCGCAATGACCGACAGCATCGTGAAGTGGATAAACTCCGGTTTTAAGGGGGACCCAACATTTATTCAGAACCCCGAGTCGTTTCTTTTGGATGTGTTGAACGAAACGACCGCCGCGTTTATGAGCGACACGGCGCTCGCGCCCTTCTGCGAGCCCTTCAAGCCGCAGATCTTGATAGCGCTAGGGCAGACAAAAACATACTACCAGCGCGCGCAATGCACCCTCCTTGATGTGGTGGGGAATATTGATAATTTCTTCAACGATTTTTCCACGGGTGGCTGGGCCGGCTGGATCACAATGACCCAACAGCCACAAAACAACCCTTTCGGCGCATATATGATCGCGCTTGAAGAACGAGAAAATCGCTTGAGCAGCGCGCAGGGAAACAAGCAGAACGAGGTCGCATGGGGACAAGGATTTGTATCACTTAAACAGTGCTCTATATATGATCCGCTCTATGAGTTTGACCCGGGCAATTACATACTCACTCTTGACGAAACAGGTGCTGCACCAAGATTCACGGACGGTATTGAGGGCTGCATACAGACGAAGACGGTTACCCCGGGCCAAGCAATCGTGGGAAGTATGAAGGAAGCGCTTGGGTCATCTGGCCAAAGA
The DNA here is from genome assembly GCA_964363265.1 of uncultured Candidatus Saccharibacteria bacterium. GTDB lineage: Bacteria > Patescibacteriota > Minisyncoccia > Phycocordibacterales > JBBUEZ01 > JBBUEZ01. The sequence goes on along the minus strand of CAYIHM010000058.1, from coordinate 3,228 downwards.
CAATCACAAGCGGACGAGGCGCTAGAGGCGGCATTGAACGCCATTATGGACGCGCTTATCAAGCAGCTCATCATCGGTGGTCTTGCAAGCTTATCGTCCGATGGAAGCGACGGGGAACCGAACCTCTATCTTGACGCGATACTGGAAGACACGCAATCTCTGATTGACCAAATAGATGCCGTAATAGCGGAGGAAGACAAAAAACTCAACAATACCAACACGGTTCTCGCGGGAGTTGAAATTTCCGGAGAAGCGATCGCGTGCTATGAAAGCCAAATAGCCACGGTGCAAAACCCAAATTTCCACCCTCCAAACACACTTGGAATACCGACCTTGGATAGCTTGGAAACAAAAGTGTCTCAGCTCAAAGACAAAGAGAAAATATTTACCGACCTTTCCGCGCAGATAGACACGGGCGGCACGGAGGGACTTATTGAAGAACTTGCGGCTCTTCGGGAGAGAGCGGAGCTCATTACATCCCCATCTGAGATTGCCGAACTTACACAAGAACTCTACGATCTTCAAGATAAATACACGAGCTATGATGCGGGGCTCCAAGACCTCAACGAGCAGGACGCGCTCGTGCAGATAGACCAAGAATACGCGGTCGTGGAGTACGAAGCGGTGATCTGCGGAGAAAAACTCGCCGAGTACGAGGAATACATCATTGAGGACTATGTGTTGCCGATAGAATGTGTGGCCGGTTGTGAAGGGCTTCAGGGAGGAGGCCCCGCGCAACCCGCGCCCGCAACGCAATAGCGCTTAAGATATGCTCAACGCAAAACCCCCGCGGTTTCGCCGCGGGGGTTTGCGTTGTCGTCCTCTTCCGCCAAAATAATGTTCTGGATCATAAAAAGTGTTACCCAACCATTAAATGAAGGCTCTAGACTAGTTATAACTACGTACTATTTATGAAAATACAATACGACAAATCGGCTGACGCGATGTATATTAGCTTCAAAAAAAGGGGGGGTTGCAAAAACCGTTAAAATGCAAAATTGGATGATTGTTGATGCGGATCATGCCGGAAGGATAATCGGCATAAAATTCTAAACGCCTCATCTCAATTACCAAAAGGGCGGCGAAGTACTGTTGAAGTCGGTATTCTTTTTGTTGTGTAGAAAAAGTTAACGGCTCATCCGCCAAGGCCTTGCCTTCGCAGACTACATCGTGAACGCGCAAACAGAGCGCGCGCAAGCAGAAAATGAAAAAGCGAATGCTGATTCGGAGCTTGAAGCTTGTATAGCGTTGCGAAATCCTCCTCCTGTTGAAGTCCGTTGTGTTGAAGACACCTGCACCACCGTTATTGAACAACAGCAGCAATAATACTGGCGCACCAAAACCCCACCATCATGCGACAACCCGCCAAGGCAAAATTTCCGCTCCGACTGATGTATTGCTTGGGCGGACAACAAGAACAACAAGGCACCACAAACTATGGACGGCCACGCCGGGCCGCAAACAAAAACTCTCGCTCGCGAGAGTTTTTGTTTGCGCTACTAATCCCAGCGCGCAGGTTGGCTACCCCCCCCCCACTCTCCAACTGAACATATGTTATACCATCCCCAAGTAACGCTTGCGCAAGACTTCCTCTCACATTTCGAGCGAAAAACGAGCTGGAGTCCGAGCCTTATCGGGATAAGGCGAGGACGAAGCGAAGTTTTGCAGCCGAAATGCGGGGAGGAGTGCGGAATGGTTAATTGGGGAGGGTATTAAACACCGAGTGTTCAACATTGTTTATGGCTTGTGGTTCTTGACTGGTTCTTGACCCCTCACCATTTACTGGATTTTACATTTACCAGCGGTCGCTGGTAAATGTAAATGTGTGCTTTTTCACCACTTTTTCGCTTTTTCTTTTGTCGTAGGATTGCTGAAGATTCCCGAGTTCAATTCCGGTTTAGTCCTACAAACCTTGAATTACAAAACGCTGGTTGGTGTTTTATGTTTTACAAATGTAACACATTTCCGCGGTCGCGGAAATGTGTTACATTTTAAATGCATCTTATTTTCATTTTCATCTCATTTCATCTCATTTCGCATATCCTTTGTCTTGGATCTTGTTTTGCCATCCGTGTTCCGCGAGAGGTTTATGTGTAACTCGGTTTACTGTTTTTAGATTTTCAATTTGTAGCGCATTTCCGCGGTCACGGGTTATTGTCGTTTTGGCGGATGTATATGGTATGGCATATGTTTTGTAGCGTATCGTCTTCCTTTTTTCATAATTGAGTTTCGGAATTCAAGATTACAAAGGGTAACACTTTGTAACTTTGTAATCTTGCCTGTGGATAACTTTCCGAAATGGTATTGACAAAACTGGTTGACAAGCTATAGTAAAGTTAGTGTAATACTTGTCCCGACCCTTTCTTGGGGTCGCCCTAAATCAACATTTTTGCCCGCTACGGGCAAGGAGGTTTCAGATGAGAAAGGTACTCGCGATCCTGCTACTGTTCATTATTGTGGCGTTTTTCGTAGTCGCCACAATTCCAGCGCAAGCCGCAAGCGCGGCAGAGAAAAAGAGCCCGAGGGAGTTCCTGGAAAGTAGCTGCGCCAGCACATCCAGGATGGTAGAGCATGTCATGGAGGATCTCGGGAGAGGGAAAGCGCCCGAGCAGATCGTCATGTTCTACTCGGCAACAATCAGCGCTCTTTTCCGAAAGCAACAAACGGCTCCGTTCCACGCAGAGGACCGTCAATGGCTCGTTGACCTTGTCGCCTTTACCAAAAAGGGGAAAACACCCGAGGAGGCACAAGTAAACTGCCTCAAAGAAAAAAATCTTCTTAACCCACGGGACAGGATTGTCCTCAGTTACAAAAGGAAGGATGCTGGAAAGAATATGGCCGGGAAATAGCGGGGATAGAGAAAGCCGTGGGAGGGACACCTCTCACGGCTTTTTGTTTTTTAATGCTTTGCTTAATCACACAATTATCAACATATCAACAATATGCCCCATATATCTTTGGTGGTATAATTAAACTAATGTTTTTGCGCATACCTCTAAAGTATAAGTACTTCTTAACTATTGCCGTACTGGTGGTAACTGCTTTTTTCTTTTCGTTTGTTTCTGTAACTTCTGCTGAGGCAACCATTAGTGGTGGGGCACAATGCGGCCCAAATACTTCTGAAGGGTCTAAGGGGAACACCTGTATAGAGGGCTATGTTTGTAGTATTGGTTCAGATCCTCGTTGTGTTACTCAAGAAACAGCTTCTGAAATCGCAAAAGAGGGGGA
>CAYIHM010000057.1:0-4063 GCA_964363265.1 uncultured Candidatus Saccharibacteria bacterium | reverse complement strand
ATATGTACCGTCCTCTTTTTTTAAAGTTGCCCAAATTGAAACGATAGTGGTTTTAAGATGGTGTCTTTCGCGGCAGATTGACTCTGTCCGAAGAAGAATCCAATACCCATAAAGCTCAAAATCGCGCAATTTTAGCAAGCAGGTAAAAGGTGGAAGGGATTTGATGGAGAGGGGAACTTTTTGCCCGCGAATGTCCGATCGCTTCCACCCGCGAGGGCAGAACGCCGAAACAAATCTTCTTCTTCCTTAAGATAAGTATAACAATGATGAAGTTTTAAGACATCGGTATGGATAAAACAATAAACAAGGTCGTCAAGGCACTTGACGCACAGGGGGCTTATTTGCTAGTATAGTTTCCATTACCTTGATGGATAATGCAAAGTCAAAAGGAAGTGTTGTAATCGGTACAATTACCGAAGCTTTACCGAATACTCTTTTCCGCGTCCAGTTGAGCAACAGCGAAATGGTCCTTGCTTATCTTTCCGGGAAAATGAGACTGCATCGTATTAAGGTTTTAGTGGGAGACAAGGTGGAACTCCTTTTAGACACATATGGCGGGAAAGCGCGAATTACGCGCAGAGTATAACCATTTCAAATATAAGAGATGAAGGTCAAAGCATCAATCAAAGCAAGATGTGCGAAGTGTAAAATGGTCCGCAGAAAGGGCCGTCTTCGTATTATATGCGAGAATCCGAGGCACAAGCAGAAGCAGGGATAATGGCTCCGCCCGCGAAATAAGTATTTGCAGAGCGAATATTTATTTCGCGGAAGCCCCAACAGGGCGCGCGGAACATTATCCAGCACCTATTTTACTGATTACACGGTATGATACACTGAAAGAATAGTGGTACAAGAACACAAACACCACTTTCGTTTCAGAAGTAAAATAGGTGCTGGATGCTCAAGAAATTATATTCGCTAACACTCATTAATTTTTGGCATGCGTATCGCAGGCATTACAATTCCAGAGAATAAAAGGATAGAGATCGGACTTACCGCCGTATACGGCATCGGGCGTTCCCGCGCGCATACGATCCTTGATGAAGCGGGAATAGAATATGGCAAAAAGCCCAAAGAACTTTCTGAAGGTGACGAGAATAAAATCAGAAAAATCATTGACGAAATTACCACCGAGGGCGACCTAAAGCGTGAAATATCCTCAAATATAAAACGTCTTAAGGATATCAAATGTTATCGAGGAACACGACACATCAAACGTCTTCCGGTACGAGGACAGCGGACAAAGACGAATTCTCGAACAGTGCGAGGCAATGTGAGAAAGACGATGACATCAGGAAGGAAGAAAGTGGAGAAGAAATAATGCAAACTGAAAAAATCAAAATGCAAAATGACAGTTAAAAATGTAAAAATAAAAAAATACCAAAATATTTTTTTAATTTTGCATTGTTATTTTAAATTTTGAGATTTCAATTTTAAATTTTAAATATGGGTAAAATAAGAGTTGCACAAAAAAGAGGGGGAAGCGCTGATGCGGGACTTAAGTCGCGCGCTCTTGCTCGTGTTTCAAAAAAGAAAGTTGCATCAGGCACACTTTATGTGCAAGCGACGTACAACAATACAAAAGTCGTTTTGACGGATAAGAACGGCAACGCGCTTTCATGGTCTTCCAGCGGTTCGCTCGGATTTAGGGGGGCAAAGAAGGGAACTCCTTTCGCGGCGGCAAAAATCGGGGAATTAGTGGGTGAGAAAGCGCAGATTATAGGTATCAAGGATGTTAACGTGGTTGTGAAAGGCGTCGGTTCCGGAAGGGAATCTGCAATTAGGTCGTTTGCCTCAAAAGGGATTGATATTACAAGCATTAGCGACCAAACTCCGGTTCCGCATAATGGTCCGAAACCGAAGAAGCCGAGGAGGGTTTAGCTAAGTAAAAAGTCAAAAGTCCATAAAGTCAGACACTGGCGAATGGTTCCACTTTACAGACTTTTGACTTTATAGACTTTAAAGACTTTATTTTATGGTTGAAAGTAAATGTAAAATTTGCAGGCGCGCGGGCGAAAAACTTTTCCTAAAAGGGGAAAAGTGTTTTACTGCGAAATGTGTTTTTAATAAGAAACCGTATGCGCCCGGTATCGTGGATTCACAGCGCAAGCATCGTTCGCCGGTTACTGAATTTGGACGACAGCTTCGCGAAAAGCAGAAAGTGCGCAATATGTACGGCCTTAGAGAAAATCAATTCTCCAACTATGTGAGGAAGGCGAGTACGCGGGCTGGAATGAACCCAAGTTCCGCTTTGTATGAAGAGCTGGAAAGCAGACTTGATAATGTGGTATTTCGTCTCGGGTTTGCAGCTTCTCGTTCGCTTGCGCGCCAAATGGTTTCCCACGGACACATTATTGTGAACGGCAGGAAGGTAACCATCCCGTCATACAGGGTTCGTACCGGAGAAATTGTCGGCATTAGAGAAGGCAGTCGTGCGAGCGCGTTATTTCAAAATTTGAAAGAGAAGTTGGACAAATTAAAATATCCGAGTTGGATTGTTTTGCGGCCGGAGACGCTTGAAGGCGAAATCAAGGGAAGCCCGAAAGCGGAGCGTTCTGAAATGGCATTTGACCTAGCCTCCGTTATAGAATTTTACAGCAGGTAACACGGTGATTTTGGAGTTGTAAGGTGCTTTTGTTTGTGTCGTTTTGCAAATTTTACGAAAACGTTGTATAATTTAGTAATTAAAATTTAGCGGGTACCAATAAAACGTACCCGCATACAAATTCTTATGCTTGAGTATAATGTCGTTTTGCCGTCAAAACCGAAAGTGGTTTCCGAAGATGAAAAAAAGGGTGTATATGAAATAGACGGTCTTTACGCCGGCTACGGACATACGCTCGGCAATTCCTTGCGCAGGATTATCCTGTCGTCTTTGCCCGGGTTTGCTATCACGTCGGTCAAAATAGGAGGTGTACCACATGAATTTTCAACGATAGAAGGCGTGAAAGAAGATGTGGTTACTATTCTTTTGAATCTAAAAAAGGTCCGTTTCGTCGCGACGACCGATGAACCGCATACGATTAGTTTTTCATTTAAGGGTATAAAGAGCGCCACCGCCGGTGATATTAAGACTCCGGGTCAAATTAAAGTTTTGAATCCGGAACAGCATATCGCAGAGCTCACCGACAAGGGCTCGGTGCTTGATATTGAGCTGGTGATAGAGAAGGGTCTTGGGTATGTTCCGCGCGAGGTACTTCAAAAAGGAAAGGTGGATATAGGAACAATCGCTGTTGACGCAATATTTACTCCGATTCGCCGCGTGAATTATGAGGTTGAAAATATGCGTGTTGGAGACCGTACAGACTACAATCGTTTGCGTATTGTTATAGAAACCGACGGGACGCTTACACCGCGCGAGGCGCTGGAATCTTCCATTGACATTATGATTCGTCAGCTTAAATCCATCGTTGGCTTCAAGGAAGAGGATGAAGCTATAGCGGAGGAAATAAAAGCTATGCCTGAAAAAGAAGGACACGCAACCATTGATGCGGACGTGCTTAAGACTCGTATTGAAACCCTGGACCTTTCCGCGAGAACGGCCAATGCTCTTTTGGGAGCAAATGTTCGCACCGTTGGTGGACTTGCCAGAAAGAAAGAAGAGGACCTTTTGGAAGTTGACGGTCTAGGTACGAAAGGAATTCAGGAGATTAAAAAAATGCTTGGTAATATGGGAATCACGCTGAAGTAAGGTTTATAAGTTGGTAGGCTTATAAGTCACGCTTCGCTTTTGTCTTTGGGTTCTAAACTTTTTAACTTCTAAACTTACTGACTTAATAACTGATATGAGACATCACAGCACAAACAGAAAATTCGGAAGAGAAACCGACGTCCGCGCGGCACTTATCCGTTCGCTTGCTTCCGCGCTCATTGAACGCGGGAAAATAAGGACGACTGAGGCGAAGGCGAAAGAACTTCGTCCTTATGTGGAAAAATTGATTACGCGCGCCAAGAAGAATGACCTTGCGTCAAAACGTATTTTGGAGTCGCGCACAGGGTCGCCTCGGCTTGTAAAAATGCTTACCGATACGATAGCTCCAAAGTATATGAAGCGAGCGGGAGG
>CAYIHM010000056.1:0-4271 GCA_964363265.1 uncultured Candidatus Saccharibacteria bacterium | reverse complement strand
GACGGGTTTTTGGAGTTTATCAAAAAAGAAAAGCCGGATGTTTTATGCCTGCAGGAAACGAAAGCGCGCGAGGAACAGTTGCCGGAAGAGATAAGAAATGTTCCGGGCTTCTACTCTTACTTCAATTCCCCGCACGAGAAAAAAGGATATTCCGGCGTGGCGGTATACACAAAAGAAGAACCGAAAAAAGTGGAGTACGGTATGGGTATAAGAAAATTTGACACCGAAGGGCGACTCTTGACTTTACACTTTACGGACTTCGTACTTTTGAATGTCTATTTTCCAAATGGCGGCGGCGGGCCCGACCGGTTTAAATACAAAATGGATTTTTACGATGCATTCTTGTCGCATATAGAAAAGTTGCGCGCCAAGCACAAGAACATCATTTTTTGCGGCGATATCAATACCGCGCACGAGAGCATTGACCTCGCGCGCCCGAAAGAGAACGAAGACAGCACCGGCTTTTTGCCGGAAGAGCGCGCGTGGATAGACGAAGTTGTCTACCACGGTTACGCGGATGTGTTTCGTCATTTATATCCGAATAAAAAAGATGCCTACACCTACTGGGATATGAAAACCCGCGCGCGAGACCGCAACGTCGGCTGGCGCATAGATTATTTTTTCGTCTCACAAAACCTTTTGCCGAAAATAAAATCTACCAAAATCCTCTCCGATGTCTACGGCTCGGACCATTGTCCGATTGAATTAGGTGTTAGTTTGTAGATTGTAGGTAGCAGGTATGACCCATTTCTATTCTAGTATTCTTGAGAATACTAGAATAGAAGGTGAGATTGAAAAGTGGTATGCAGGGCTTTATGCAGGGACTAGAAACTGTAAGTATTATCGTTTCTCAAATCAATATCAATAATTTTCGTAATGTTCCGGCTTACCTCAAACGTGATACGGCACCGACCGACGCGAACTCTATAGCGCGACACAACTCCTTTCAGTTTTTTAATATCAAGACCCTGAAGATCCCCGGACCGTATCTGTAAAAGAACGGCGAGAGTCTTTTCCCGCCTTTTCATGTCCAATTTAGAGAGAAACTTGTCTATCTTATGCATTGAGGCGCTTAAGAGAAGCGATTACATCGTCAATGGGAACGCCCCCCTTTTTTATTTTTTTGAAATCAACAACTTTTTCCCACACACCCTCATCGCCCCACACATCAATCGGCGCAAGACGGAAAATCGGTCGCGAGCGGCGCACAACGATAAACGACCGCCCTTTTTCAACCCCGGAAATATACGAGTCCATATTCTCACGCAACTCTTTGAGTCCGACAATATTTTTTGCAACAGTTTTCATATAAGCAAGTTTACCTTAAGATTAACTTTTTTGTCAAGCACGCGATCGCAACGTCGGCTGGCGCATAGATTATTTTTTCGTCTCCCAGAATCTTCTGCCAAAAGTCACATCCACAACAATCCTCTCGGATGTGCATGGTTCGGACCATTGTCTGATATCAATTACTATTGATATGTAGGACCATTGTCCAATCGTGATAGAATTGACGATGTAGGGCAATTATTCGGGAGAAACAGGCATCATTTTTAGATTTTTAGTTCAATTCTATTCTCTAATTCGCGCGAATTAGAGAATAGGCCAGTACTTTGTATTTTATAGTTTTTCGGAGTAATAGCAATTTCTAGGTGCTAGAATTTAACTCTTGTTTAGTAATTCAGAAATGACTTTGTAGCGTCTGTCTTTGCGTAATCCGTGGTGAGCGGCTACCTTCTTTTTGACCGATGCAAAATAGCCATCAATGGTATTGGTGGTGTTGGGAATATTAAGCTCAGGATATTTTTGATATGTGAAAAGGAAAGGCAGATTTGTTTCCAAACTTTTGTAAGCGCTTCGAACTTTCTTGTGAGTGTAGTACCAATGTTTTGTTCCCAAGACTTTGGTTTTTTCATTAATGAAATCTTTCCATTGTTTGTGCCAATCGTTTAAAAATTTTGTAAATTCTTTTTCATTGCTTTTGGGAAGCGTGAGCATGATATTTCGGAGTTCTTGACCAGCTAGAGTTTCTGGTCTTCTTGTTAAATACTTGGTGACATTTTTCATCTGATGGAAGTGACAGATTTGTACCGGAATGTCCTTAAATACCGTTGCTAGGCCTCGTCTGCCGTCTACTACGGCGGCTAGGAACACCCAACCCCCCTCCTCTAGTATTTTGCGTCCATAGTAGTAGTGAGCCACTTTTTCACCCGGTACTTCATTCCACCAAATATTTCGTTTCAGATTCCAAGATCTAAAAACACAGACACCATAACTTCTACCCCAAAATGTTGTGTCGGGCACAATGATGGTAGATTGCGGAATGATATTTGGAATGGAAACAGTATGCTCATCTAACTTGTTTCGTACCCACCAGGGAGTATGTCCGTATTTTTCTCCAAGTTCTGGTAAAGTTTGCTTGCCATGAGTATATTCACTCCATAACTCTCTTTTTAAAATTGCTTCCCGCTTTTTGTATTGAAAACGATGTCCGCAAGACGGGCATTCATATCTTTGTCGGCCACTTTGTTTACCATCTTTTTTAACTCCGCGATTACTGCATTTAATGCACTTGCGACTGTTTTTTTAAATTCATATTAAAAATATGCTAATTAGCCCTTGTAATATATATGAATATTAGCATTTTCAGCACCTAGAAATTGCCTTTAGCCCTAGTTTTCGGCGCGATCTCTATTCTAATGTTCTTGAGAACATTAGAATAGAAAAGTTGGTTTCACAATCTGACCAAGAGATACAAAGAGATTGAAATTGGTGTGTAATTTTTGTGAGAAGGGCAAAAAACGGAGCGCCGGAGCGCTCCTTGAAAAACAAAAAATATTACTTGCGCCGCGCGGCCGTCCTGGCGCGCTTCGCGGCGGTCTTGGGGTTCGAGGACTGCCCCGGCTTTGAGCTGCTCGGACCTTTCGGTCGCGGGTTGCCGATGTTGGTCGGGCGACCCTCGGTCTTCACGACCTCGGCCGGCGGGACGAACTTCCCCGTTTCCGCCATTTTCGCGCGCGCGTGGCCATACTTCTCGGCCACGACATGGGCATTGGTGGCCGCGATGGTGTCGCGGACAACCCGGATGCGGAGGATGTTGCCCACCTCCGCGAGGAGCGTCAGATCCTTTGGGTCGGCTCCACCTTTGCCCGACAGGAACCCCAGCACATCTACCTTCTTGCTGGTTGATACCTCCTGGCTCGCGAAGAGCTCGCGGGCCATCGGCATCAGTTCCACAAGCGTGGCACCGTTATTCAGGTGCCAGAAAAATTGCACGAGCTTCCCTTTCGCGTGAATCGCTCGCGGCGGGGTGGCCGTCTTCTTAATCTGCGCCTGTGCCTCACGACGCAGGGACTCGGGAGCCTGCCGCGCACAGTATTGCGGCGCGCGGAAACCCTCAATGTTCATGGTCATAACTACCTCCTCCCCTTGCGGGGTTTTTGGTTGAGTTGTTGAATCGAAAGAGCTGAATCGTCTTAAAGTATACACATATATACGCATTTGTCAATAGTCACGCCTTGACAAGAATAGCATTTAGTGTATCATTAAAAACAGATTTGAGAATTTGCAGTGAGCGCAGGATGCCAAATGGTGTCTAGTCTATGCCGAGCGGAAACGCTCGTATTCGTCTCGCAAGAGGCGGATAAGGACTGACGATCCCTCACTGCAATCAGTATTCGCGCGTCGTTGGCAACGCGCGCCAAAAAAGGAAGATAAAACCCGATTCGCAAAGTAGCGGCCACTGCTTTCTCGCCCATTCTTACGCACGTGGTTGTGGGAGAATGAGTGATGATGAGCGGAGTCGGCACGATGGCAAGACCATCTGCCGCGGAGCGAAAGCGCGTGCGCGTCTCGTTTCATGATTTCGGGTGCAACGAAACGCGGAGGAGCCGAGCCATTGCGCGTTCCTCGGGTACTTCCAGTCAACAACAAACCGGCGTCGCCAAAAGCGCCCGGTTTTTTATTTCACCACGTATCTTTTTCTAATCTCCGCCAATTCTTTCCCCGCTTTTTCTCTCTGTATTGCTTTATGCCAGCTCCTATGCGCTCTCAAAAAATGTTTTCGCAGTTTCAATATAATTCTCAAGCCACAAGAGCGCAAGCGGGCGAATATTCCCAAGTTCATAAAACGCAATCACACATTTTTTATACACCGCCTCATCAACAACCCTCCACGCGACTGGTGGCACATTATTTTTATGTAATATCGGTATCGGGTCTAATAGCCTTTTTGGGTTGCTAATTCTTCTCTCCTCTGAGTATTTCTTCAA
>CAYIHM010000055.1:0-4354 GCA_964363265.1 uncultured Candidatus Saccharibacteria bacterium | reverse complement strand
ATGACTGAGGCGAAAAAAGACGACACAGAAATAGTGCGCGATGCGCGATTTTATTTTGCGAATCTTTGGGCCGATGTGATGCGTTGTGTACGTGCGGCAGAAGCGGGAGACGATAAGAGGTACGACGATTCGCTTGCGCGTGCGCAAAAAACGCTTGCATATTTGCGCGCAGCCGGCAGACCGGAAGCGTATGAAGAAGGACTTTTGCTTTTAAGCGGTCTTTTTTATGCGCGCACGGACCAGAAACTTGCGGCGTTTGCAAAAAATCTCAATAAGATGGTTTCTGTAATTATACCTCACACACTAAATCCTATATGAAATCTCCGGAAACAATATATACTCTCGCACAAGAAAAAGAGGTTCCACACCTTTCCCTTACCCCCGAACAGAAAAACGTCGTAGAGCGCATCACGCTCGGCATTGAGGAAGAGGATGAAATGGTGAGGAGAATGGCGAATGGCGATGTTGTCAAAACGCTTGAAAACGGGCATCCGCTTAATCGCCTCATCACCACCACCGACGGCAAAACGACAGGATATATCGCCTGCGAGGATTTCGTGTCGCACGAGGCATACATTAAATATTTCGGCACAAGCGGAGAAACCGGCCGCAACCTGCTCAAAGAGATACCCGTATTTCTCGCATACGCCAAAGAACGGGGGTATGCGAGGCTCAATTTCCATGGTTGGAACGAGCGGCTCAACAAGATTCTCACGCGCTACGGATTTGAGCGCGTTCGCACCGATAACATGGCGGATTTCGCAGTTGATTTTTACGAAAAGTCGCTCGTGGGGCGTAAGACATCCGAGGAGATAAACGAGGAACGCACACGCGCGTTTGAGCAGAAATACACCAAGAAAGTGGAGCAAGATTACGAACGGACGCTTGCTGTACTTCCGAAAGAAATGAAAGAAGAAAAAGAACGCGCCATAGAACGTACGTACGAAGAGTTGTCCAGACGCCTCTCCATACATACAGCGGAAGATTTCCAATTCGATGATCGCCAAAAAGCGGTCCTTAAACTGAAACTCGCGCGTCATTTTCAGCAGAACAACTCTCTTGACCAAGACTCTCTTTTTGACGCAATCACTGAAACGCCGAAATTCATTAATACCGACAAAGGGTCGCTTCATCGTCTTTTGGAAGTGCATCAGGAAAAGACACTCATCAAAATAGCGGAAATACGCAAAAAGCGCGCCGAAGTCAAAGGCGGTGAAGCGTTTAATCCGTATGAAAATCTCTTCACGACACAATCCGGCAACTACTATATTGCGCGCCTGCTTAATATGCCCCACCTGGAAGAAGAGTCGGAATATATGGACAACTGTGTCGGCACGAGCGATTCGTATGTGAATCGTATTAAGCGCGGAGAAATTGAGATTCTCTCATTTCGTAATGTGCCGAAAGTGAATCCAAAAACGGGAAAGTTGGAAGGAGACGTGCCTATTATAACGATTGAATATGACCTCAAGACGAAAGAAATCAGACAGATGAAAAAATATAAAGATAAGTATCTTTTACCAAACGATCCCTACTTCGCTGACATTGTTGACGCGCTCAAACAATTGCGAACGACCAAGACGGACACAGACGAATTGCGCAACTTCACTAAAATTAACCCGAGCGAACTTAGAGATATTAATGTAAGGGATTACCATCTTCTCACAGAAGCGGGTGAGGTATCGTTTCGTGATTTTAATCCCGACAGCGGCATATTCGTGCTCAAATACGGCGAAATGGAAATCACACAAAAAACACCAAAAATTGATGCCGCCAAAATCATGCGCATCATGGAAGATATCCGTATCGCTCCTGACGGCATAGCATATGAGTTGGATGAAGTGACAAAAACCACCAAAGCCTACCTCGGTCCCTGGAACCCGACTGTTTTCCAGACCATCAAGCAATACCCCAACATCATCCATCTCTACGAATCGTTTCCCGACAAAAAGATCTTCATATATACACTAGAAACCGACCCAGCCATCACCTCTCCCGAAACCGCAGAAAAAGTTCTTACGGACAAAGGTATGGGTGTAACCAACTATGGCAAAGATCTTCTTTCCCAAACCGAATGGAGCAAAAGCAAGGAAACATACGAGTTAGTACAGTTCACCGTAGCGCAACTAGGATTTCCGAATGGCGCAACAACCGAAGAGATTCTGGATGAAGAAAACCTCAAAAAACTAGGTCTTTCTCTTTGTCCCGCTGAAGTCGGTCCGCACCTACGTGCGCAATACAAAGGGTCTGATTTGAAATTCATCGCGATGAAACCCATTACCGACCGCGGTGGCTCTCCGGGCGTGTTCTACCTGAGCGGCAGCGACGATGGCTTATGGTTGAATGGCTTCACTTGGGCGAAGCCGGCCTACAGGTGGCACCCAGACAGCCAGTTCGTGTTCGTTTCCCGCAAGTGATTTGAACTTAGGTTTCAATCACTTTGCTTTGGCACTTTGACTCTTTGCACTTGGTTCTTAAATTTTTTTGATATACTATTGTCGGTAGTAGGTGCATATGCGAACGACCACGGTTTTTCGCTACCGAATCCAGTATCCGTACACCCGGAATATTTGCGACCACGGTTTCAAATAGAGTGATGTACGCAGACACTTCACCCTAAACAAGTAAAACTTGTCGGGTACATAAAAAATGAAGATACTTGGTGTGAAATACTGCGTGATTTTAGATCACACATACGATACAGTCCGGAGAGTATTCAATGGACAGTGACATGGACGGTATTTTATACGAAACCGACCGCGATGGCTCTCCGAACGTGTTCAACCTGAACGGCAACGACGATGGCTTATGGTTGAATGGCAACAATTGGGCGAAGCCGGACAACAGGTGGAACCCAGACAACCAGTTCGTGTTCGTTTCCCGCAACTCTCTTCATTTCTCCCTCGTCTTTATGATGGGGGAGTTTTGTTTTGTGAGCTGACCGCTCCAACCGCCGAGCATTTTGCCAATCTCCTCAATTTTTAAGGATAGAGCGGTATATTTCTTGTTATCAAGAGATTTCGTCTCCCACAGAACCATCAGTAGTATCTTGAGCGTATCAGTTTTTCGTATCGCCAAGCGAACCCACGAATGTTTTTCTTGGGGTGACAAAAAACTTGCAACCGCAATTGCCTCAATGATTTCAACAAAGAACGTGTCAATTTTCTGTCCGAGAGAGTGTTTGTGGGTTTTAGGCAGGATCTGGTAGTAGCCGTACCACAAAAGATACACATCCTTCAGTCTTTGCAGTAGTGGTAAAAGCCGGGGGGGGGTATTATGAGAAGTATGGGGAAAATTCAGTTTGTACATACCTACGATGATATCATTTCTCTTGAAAATCTTCTTGCCGCATGGCAAGAATTTGTGAAAAGGAAACGCTCGCGCAAAGATGTCCAAGAGTTTGAGCGAAACCTTATGAGCAACATTATTTCCTTGCACAAAGACCTCGCGGCACAAACATATAGACATTCCGCATACGAAGCATTTAATATTCCTGACCCGAAACCGCGAAATATACACAAAGCAAAAGTGCGAGACAGATTGCTACATCACGCAATATATAGAAAACTTTACCCATTTTTTGACCGTACGTTCATTGCGGATTCATATTCTTGCAGAGTCGGGAAAGGAACACACAAGGCAATGAATCGATTTCGCACGTTTGCATACAAGGTATCGCAAAATCATACAAAAACTGTATGGGTATTGAAATGCGACATCAGGAAGTTTTTCGCGAACATTGACCATGATGTCTTGAAACAAATTCTGGCAAAACATATCGCCGATGAGGACACGTTGTGGCTTTTGGGAGAAGTGATGGACAGTTTCAATACAAAAGGGAAAGATGGTATAGGGCTTCCACTTGGCAACCTAACCAGTCAATTACTTGTGAACATCTATATGAATGAGTTTGACCAGTATATGAAGCACGTTATCAAAGCAAAATACTATATTCGTTATGTCGATGATTTCGTCACTCTTTCGCAAGACCGGCAATGGCTAGAAGGCATTTTGCCGAAGATGAGAGATTTTCTGCGAAACGAATTAAAATTAGAATTGCATCCGAACAAAGTGTCCATACAAACAATATCTTCCGGTGTAGATTTTCTCGGCTGGGTGCATTTTCCCGACCACAGGATTTTGAGGACGGTGACAAAGAGGAGAATAATCCGTAATTTTATGAAAGACCTAAAATCAGAAGTTAATACATCATATCTTGGGTTGCTTAGTCATGGAAATACGTATAGACTTTCTACCAAGATAGTAAACGCTAAGAACGATTTTCGTACGTAACCATATATGGCAACCCTCTATACCCATAAAGACGCGAATATCAGGAAGACGTGGTTTTTGA
>CAYIHM010000054.1:0-4420 GCA_964363265.1 uncultured Candidatus Saccharibacteria bacterium | reverse complement strand
TCAATTTCGGCAAATCGGGATCTGGAAAATAGCGATAATCATCAGATGACTCTTTCTTACGCTGGCTAAAAGTTGCACCGCGGTTCTCATCCCACCCGCGCGTTTCCTGTACCAATTTCTCACCCGTTTCAAGCGCTTTAATCTGCCGCGCAATCTCATATTCTATCGCCTTACCCACCACCTTGAATGAATTGAGATTTTTCACTTCCACTTTGGTTCCCAACTTTTGACTTTCGACATTTGACTTTAGACTTATACTGATATTCGCCTCAACTCGCATCTCCCCTTTTTCCATATTCGCGTCAGACACGCCGAGGTAACGCAAAAGCAATTGCAATTCTTTGGCAAACCACACTGCCGTTTCCGCATCGTGAATAACCGGCTCGGTAACAAGCTCCATAAGAGGCACGCCCGCGCGATTGTAATCAACGAGAGAATAGTCGCCCTTATCGTGCTTGCTCGTTGCCGTGTCTTCCTCCAAGTGCACACGCGTGATGTCTACACCGGCGAGTTTACCGCCGGAAACAAGCGGATATTTATATTGGCTTATCTGATACCCTTTTGGAATATCGGGATAAAAATAATTCTTGCGGTCAAACTCGGTGAAGTCCGCAATCGTTCCGCCAACCGCCTTGCCCACGCGAAGCACGTGTTCCACCGCTTTTTTGTTTATCACAGGCAATGTCCCCGGATGCGCCATACACACCGGGCAGATATTCACATTCGGCCGTTCCTCATCCGGATTATTCGCCGAATCACAAAACATCTTCGTCCGTGTTTTTAGTTCTGCATGAATCTCTAATCCAATTGTGGGGATATATTTCATATAATGACTGCATTATACAACAACTACATTAGACTAACATATTCAGTCTTATCCAACACACCACATTAAATTGTGGCTATAGCTATAAATTAATGTGGTGTGTGTTTTTTGCATGCGCAAGAATCACCGCAAAAATCACACATTGCAAGGAAGTCCGAAGTGTCTACGAAGCGGGGTATCGTATTCAATAACATCAACAATCATATACAGCATATCCTTCCCTATCTTGAAATCCGCCTTTAGGAGAGTGACGAAGTCCTCACAATCATA
The DNA here is from genome assembly GCA_964363265.1 of uncultured Candidatus Saccharibacteria bacterium. GTDB lineage: Bacteria > Patescibacteriota > Minisyncoccia > Phycocordibacterales > JBBUEZ01 > JBBUEZ01. Next base: position 3,324 of record CAYIHM010000054.1, on the reverse strand, counting down.
CGGACATACCCACACGCTATCTTGCAGACGCATGAATCCGACGAAGGAAAGCGTGCGCCGTATTTTTTCACGCACCCCTCTTCTTTTCTCGGGAATATCAAAAATAAGAACGCGCCAGCGCTTATCCCATTTGCGCGGTTTTGAAAATGTATGTTCGGCGTTGCGTAAAAGTCCCAACTTGCGCGCGCCGAGCGCGGTAAGCCGCAATTTTCCGTTATCATATCGAAGGAGTCCTTGTCGTACCAAATTATTGCGGGCCGCGCGGATAGAATCTTTTTGTCGTTTCGTCGGCAATAATCCCAATTTCACCATAGCGCCAATTGCATTGGGCGCCACAAGACCGACACTTATCACACTGGCGGCAGCGACTGTGTCTAGAACAATACGCCGAAGATCCGCGCGCTTACGTATTTTCGCATATGTTTTCTCTATGTTCCCCACGCATCAATTATACGCTATAGCCACAAATTAGCGCGTGGTCTGCTGGGGATAAGATTTAATAAAACCAAACTCCCTGCGACAGAGGCCTCGTGGAGACGGGTTTAATAAACTTGGGTTGTGGAAAGATTGTGTGATTTTGTACATATTCCCATTTACCGATAAACATGAAACTCTATAGCGGATTCTATGCCCAAACAGAGCCATATTTTCCGCTGGTGAGATGGGTGGTGGTCAGTAGCGCTTGGATCACTAAGTGCTATTGCTACGCAACATTGCAAGGAGCGTATCCGAAAGTTTCTTCACCGACGCGTCATCATACACGGACACGGCAATCACATTTTTATTATACTCTTTCATTTTCCCAACAGCGGCCGCGACAGTCTTTGTGTCCGCGAGGTCGCTTTTCGTCAATATGAGAAGTTCTGGTTTTTGCGCGAGCGATGAGTCATATTTCTCCAATTCGCCGCGAATTGTTTTATACGCCGCCTCCATATCTTCATTTTCAAAAGATACGCAGTGTAAAATTGTTTTCGTGCGCTTGATGTGCCGCAGGAATTTATGCCCGAGCCCCTTGCCTTCCGCCGCGCCCAAAATCAAGCCCGGGATGTCAGCTAAAATATAGCCGTATAATTCACCCAAACCGGGCTCAACCGTGGTAAAAGGATACGAGCCTATTTTTGCCTGCGCGCGCGTAAGCGCGTTTAAGAGCGAAGATTTGCCGGCATTCGGAAATCCGGCGAAACCGGCGTCCACCACAAGCTCCACTTCAATAAAAAAATCACCATCTTCTCCAACCACGCCTTTCGTGGATTCTTTCGGAGTCGTATTTTTAGAACCCTTGAAATGCTCGTTGCCAAGCCCGCCACGCCCGCCGGAAAGTAGCTTCACTTTTTCGCCGTTTTCAAGAAGTTCGTATCGTATTTCCGTGTTTTTATTGACCACTATTGAACCAATCGGCACATCTATGACAAGATCTTCGCCGTCTTTGCCGTGCATACTGTCCGCCATTCCGTCACCGCCGTTTTCGGCCTCAAATTCTTTTTTGTTGCGATACCGCGCGAGTATGCCAAGGTCGCGTACGGCACGCGCGCAAACAGCGCCGCCCTTACCGCCATTGCCGCCCGAAGGACCGCCAAGCGCCTTTCCTTTGATATGGCGCCAGCGAACAACGCCATCACCGCCCTTTCCCGCCCGCGCATATATTTTCATTTCGTCTATAAACATATAAGTTAGTTCGTAATGTCCATAAAGTTCATAAAGTCTGTAAAGTCAAAAGTCTAGACGTTCACAGCAAGATGTGCAAGCGCGATTGCGCCCTCTTTTGAATTCGCCAGTGCTATAAAATTACCCGAATGATGGCAGTAATACCCGTCGGCAACGCCCGAAATACGCGCAAACTCCTCGCCACGCTTTCCCGCCCATTCTTTTGGAAACGGCTTTCTCGCCTCAAAAGTGTGCTCATCTTTTGGGGCCGCTTTCACTCCCCATCTCCCTTCCTCTTTCGTCGGATATACGACAAACAAAATATCGGGATGTATTTCCAGAAGATCGGAAACAGGAACAAATTCGTCAAGTACGACGACTCTTTTGTCTTCCGCCCGATCATATGATCTCTTCGCGACATCGCGTGCCGAGATATTGTCCCGTGCGTTTCGTATCTCTCTTTGCAATATATCTTTTGCAAATTGAAGAGCGTTTGCAAACCCCTCATCGTCGCTCTCGCTTCCCTTCCAGCCGGGACGAAACAATTTGATAATCTGGGGGAATGTGTAGGTATTGATATCGTATATTGGCGTATTGACATCTATACCGTTATCGTCCGCGTCAATGTATTCGCCGATCTTTGCATCAATGCTTTCTGCGGCTTCTTGAGACTCGGCAATCATATGGCCAAATTGTTTCCACACCAATCCGAATGCCGAATATGGGATACCGTTCTTCCGTTTACCCGCGCCGCCATCCTGATGATGGTCAAAACGATTTCGCGCCGGGTCATACTCTCCTCCCACGTCCACCACATAATCACCAGTCTTGATGATTTCCGGGTCGCGCGTGCGAATGAGCGTGTAATTCCCGCCGAGCAAAATATCCAGCACGGCTACCGCGAGCACATCGTCTGCGTGAAAATTACCGCTATGAGTTACCACTATTGGTTTGCCGGACATACATTGCGAATGGATTAATCATTATTCAAAAAGACTTTCTCGCCGAGATAACTCACTACCGATACTATAAGCGCGCCCAAGACGGCGACCCAAAAACCGCTCACGGAGAATCCTTTCACGAACGAAGCGAGTCCCCAAAAGAGAAACCCGTTAATGACAAAAGTGAAAAAACCAAGCGTTAAGATATTGATCGGCAAAGTGAGAACGACCAATATCGGCTTGATGATGACATTAGCAACACCCAAAAGCGCCGCGACGACAAGCGCTGTGTAAAACGACACTACCGAAATCCCCGGCACCAAATACGCCGCGAGCATCACCGCGAGCGCCACCAAAAGCCATTTGCCCAGAATATGCATCATAATAGTGACATCCTAGCACATTTTACACACCGTGGCATCCCTAATGCTCATTGCTCCGTGATTCTCCCACATACTGAAATCGTGGTACTTTTTTGCCACCAACCTACACTTCTTCCAAAAACATCTTTAACGGGCGCACCCATAGATCAAAGCTGCCATATAGTGCTCGATAAACCACCAATTCTTCCATCGTCTCTCTGTGTTTGGCTGTACCCGATAACTTCATACTCCCCGCCCTTGTAGTGCTTGTAGCGCCGGAGTTTTATCATTTTATTTGTAGTGCTCTCTATCTGAACATATCATCATGGCTACCTGTGTCTAGAAGCTCTTATATCAGGTCTCTTTTGTTCTTGTAG
>CAYIHM010000053.1:0-4482 GCA_964363265.1 uncultured Candidatus Saccharibacteria bacterium | reverse complement strand
AAAATATAAAGGTCTTACATTTATATTGGGGGGGGAAAAAAATTTCCATTTCCAGATGAAGTTCAAGGCATCAAGAAAAAAATATGTTCGCTGTACAGAAGTACAGCGAACATATTTTTTTCGAAAACAACGAAGAAATTCGCCGGAAATGGAAGTTTTATCGGGAAACGTACGGCAAAAGGCCCATAAATCGCGCGTGTTTAACGGCATCCGCAAGCTTGCGCTGGTGTTTCGCGCATACCCCCGTGCGCTTGCCCGCCATAATACGCCCGTGCGGATTAAGAAACCGCTTAATTGTATCGGTATCCTTGTAATCAATATAAACGACGTTGTTGGCTGAAAAATGGCACTGCATAAATATTAGTCAAAAGTGAAATGTCCGTAAAGTCTATAAAGTAAAGCGTGAACTCCTGCCTTACTTTATGAACTTTGGACTTTATAGACTTGATAAACTCTAAAACGGTATGTCTTCCGGATTGATGTCTTCTTCGGGATACTCTATCGTGTCCAGTGTCTCTTCTTTCGCCGGAGTTTGATTTGTACTGCCTGCCGAATGCCCCGCCGAAGTCGCTCCGCCCTGCGCGCGCTGGCCGAATTGCACGCGGTCGGCGACGATTTCCGTGCGATATTTTTTCTGCCCGTCCTGCGCGTCCCAGCTTCTCGTCTGAAGCCGCCCCTCCACAAGCACCGAACTTCCTTTTTTCAAATATTGCGCCGTTGTTTCGGCCTGTCGCCCAAACACCACGATATTATGAAACTCCGTGCTCTCCTGTTTGTTGCCTTCCTTGTCGCGCCACACTCTGTTTGTAGCAACACCGAATGAGCACACTTTGATACCGGATGGCAGTGCCTTGAGTTCCGGGTCTCGCGTAAGATTACCAATGATAAATGCTTTATTTAAATACATAATGACAAATTATTTAACGCTTTGCAGTTTCCATACGACGCACTTTATGCTCCACGACCTCCATCCTTTTATTAATATCACTGCTTATCAAGTACTCAACATTCGCAAGCCGGTCTTCAACCCTTCCTAATCTGTCTTCAACCTTGTCCAGCCGGTCTTCAACCCTTCCTAATCTGTCTTCAACCTTGTCCAGCCTGCCTTCAACCTTGTCAAAACGCTTGCCCATTTCAACTCGCATATTACCAAGTCGCTCGTCCATACCCGCAAATCCTTTTTGCGTCATCATCGCAAGGTCCTCAAGTGTGATCTTTTTTGTTTTTGCAGTTTTCTTTATCATTCCAATATAATACTACTCCGCCACCATTTCTTCAATAGTCTTATCAAGCGCCGCTTCGTCAATGACATTTTCCTCGCGCACAAGAGAGCTTTTTTTAGAAGATACTTTCTCGTCTGCAGTTTTCGGCGTCATAGAAATTCTTCGCTTGCTTGGGAGAAGGCTTTCCTTTGTGCGGCTTAATACAATATGCCGCGTGATATTCTCATTCTTTGCAAGAGCCGTCTTGATATCTTTAACAGACGCTGAATTTGTCTGAAAAATAATTGACCCGAAGTACGCGGTATGAAAACGATATTTTTTCCCGCCGATGACCGCGCTCATTTCATACGCGAGCTGTTTCATCACCGGCTCATCGCTTCCCATAATAAACCCTATCTTTTCCAGCACATCCTTCACCTTCACACCCTCTCCTCCGACATACTCTTCAGGGATTGTGGGCGCGAGCAAATAACCAAGCTCATATATTTTGAGTTCTTCTTGCCCCTCATCCATTATTTTCTCTTCATTTGACATGGGCATCATACTACCAGAAAGGTGCGCGCTATGCAACTTTTCAATACCCACCACCCGTAGAAGTCAGACTTCTACGGGTGGCGTCTGGCTTCTATCTTCGTATGCTTCTCGTCAAAATACACAAAATCCATGCAATTTTTGGCAAATTCCTTGAATTCCTCCTTACTCTTGAATGTATTTCTATACATCTCTGTACTGATAATGGGCGCCATTATATGCTCATCTGAAAAATACGCGCCCAAACTGCTGTATTGATAATCGCACGCAAACTCAAACGCGTCGTCAAAATTCGCCAGAGCGTTTTTCAGTCCGCCCGGATACAATTCAAAAACATTCTTTATATGGATATACACCGCAAGATACTGCAAATGATTATCCTTATCCACCCTTCGCGCCTTGTATGCGCTCTGGAAAAGACGCCCTACTTCTTCATACCTCGTATTGAAACGATTGGTCATGCCGGTTCCAAGTTTTCTCATAAACTTCGTTGCACCGCCCTCTCTTATCTCCTTCAAAACGAGATGGTAATGATTGTCCATAAGAACAAACACAAGTATTTCCACCAACTGACTTCGCTCAGGCCACCCCGCCGGTCTCTCAAGCCCGGTGTAGAAGTCAGACTTCCACAGCTCATTCAGTGTACGAAATAAATTTGGTTGTGCGTACTCATCGTTGAAATAATAGAGCATTTGCACAAACCTTGCGCGATCTATATCATCACGCACAATCTCTTGTTTTCTATTCCCACGGTTAAATATATGAACGGTGTCTCCAACAGAAAATGGTTCCTTTCTCATAGCCATATTATCCCGTAGAAGTCAGACTTCTACAAGGATGGGTGTGGATAACCGCGCCTAACGTCCCTCAAAAGCCTGTGTAGAAGTCAGACTTCTACGGAAGTGGGATTAGCGGGCGAGTTGATAGAGGCGGAGGATTTCGGAGGAGGAAAGGGTGCGGTTGTAGATGCGAACATGTGGAAACAAACTCTCCATACTTATTTTGGCGGCCATATAACACCGAGTTGTTTGCAAATTCCCCGTGCCGTTGCCATGAACAAAACGGTATGCCGCGGAATAGAGGTTTGCGCGCCGGTAAAAAGATTTCGATAAATGGAGTGTTTCGCACCTTCACGCAAAAGATGCGCAATAAGCTTTGCACGCTTCATGCGTGCGTATGTACCGGAAGCGATATGGTGGAACGCTCTACATTCCCGACCGCATCCTTAAGCGACATGATGCGATTTGTTTCAACCATAAGCCCCAATGCATCTTTGAGATTCCTTTCCGCGTCGCTTCTGGTCTTACCTTCAGAGATAACGCCCGGCATTTCTTCAATCCATGCGGTATACCCTCCAGGGATTTTTTTAAAAATCCCCGTAACGGTAAATGTGTTCATTTTTGTCTGTTTCACCATTTTAATCCCTTTCATTATATATATTTGCCCTTAATGTGTCCAATCAATCAAAATCAATGTAGCTATGCGCTCAACACATTTATAAAGCTACGAAAACCAGACCTCGGGGAAATCCACGGGGCCTGACCACCGAATCCTGGCCTTTGTGCGTGGAGATGGGTTGGGCCTATCTACCCATTTTGGTAGAGACGAAGAATTTATATCATCTCCAGCCAACATGTTCCCCTTTTCTCATATTGCCATTATACATTCTTTCCTAATCCTAGGTCAAACCTAGGATATGGGGTGCTCCAAAATTTCTACCTTGTCGCTCTCATCCTAGGTTAAACCTAGGATGAGAATCTTTGGGCTTTGGGATTTCTAGGATAGGGTTCTATATTCTTTCCTGTCCTAGGTCAAACCTAGGACAATAACAGCAGTGTGGGTGGCCCGGAAAAATTAGCGAGCGGGGTCGGAGGTTGAGATTGTAGATGTATCCTAGGTTTAACCTAGGATAAGGGGGGGATTAGCGGGCGAGGTTGTAGAGACGCGTAATTTCGGCGGCGGAGAGGGCGCGGTTGGCTCCCCGGTCGCTTCCGGCGCGCTTGCCGGTGTGGTGGTCGCTTCTTGCGCAAATGCCGTTGTCCGGCCGCCGATGGAGAGAAGCGCTGACATCAAGAGAATCATCGCGGCCGCGAGAATCACGATTCCGTATATGGTATTGAGATGTGTTCGCGTTTGATTCATGGTTCTGCGCACGTTTACATATAGCATATCATACATCCCGCTTCTCGTGCGCACAGAAGTGGATAATTATCCTACAAAAGCCAGGCCTCGGGGATTTCCCCGAGGCATAAGTTGGAGGAATTGATAGCCCTTCTGACCATGCCAAACATCGGATGTTGACTAAATCTGGAGACTTGCAAGACAGGCATTTCCGTCAAACATCGAATGTTTGACGGAAATACAAGGAGACGAAATGCATGGAGAGATGGGGGGAGTTACTTCCCCATTTGGTAAAGCCTGCTCACTTCGGAGGAAGAGAGCGCGCGATTGTAGATGCGAACATCGTCAAGTCCCCCATCAAAAAACCATTCATTGGTCACCCTTCTACCGAGATTTACCTGATTCTGCGAAGAGAGGTCACCAGAAATATTGTTACTGAACATTGAGAGTTCATTTCCATTTTTGAATATTCTAGTCTTTGTGCCAGCATCTTTGTTATAAATGACCACGATGTGTTGCCACTCCTTGCTGTCACTTGCGTCAGTAAATGAATTGGTGTCTGCGGAAGCGGCATTTGTGCCGTCATAAAGTCCTATTGATTTTGCTG